>DATEIL010000226.1:0-14212 GCA_035279085.1 Nitrososphaera sp. | reverse complement strand
ATTTCATATGCTGTCATGAGGACTACTTTTACGTCTGGCTTTATTGCCACCATTTTCTTTGCTAGTTCTGTGCCGGTCAGGCCGGCCATCCTTACGTCTGTCAGCACCATAGAATATCTCTCAGGGTCGTTTCTGAAGGCTTCTAGTGCTTTAACAGGGTCCGTAAAGCCTTCACTCTGATACTTCCAAATGCGCAGATATCGCTCTACTAGGATGAGAAGTTCTGGCTCATCCTCTATTACCATGATAAGGTGATGGTCCGGCGACACGCTGAAGCTTCAAAGCTTGCATAGATGCTATTAAGGATTAGGTAATACCTGGAGTCTGATGACCTAAAAAAATACAGGCATCAAGACGGCCCATTTGTCTATCGATATATGTATATTCTGGTGACAAAATTGGTGTGCTATCATCGACTATCGTGACAGGACACGGAGCCGTCAAGAATCCAAAGCCCTTGGCCCTTGTGTAATAGCTGCCATACAGTGGTTCATCACCTGGCAATAATTGGAGGCTGGAGATGGTTTGTGAAGCAAAGTCGCAAGCTCGTGCCTGAAGAATTTTTTTGCCAGGCCCATTCTAGGTCCGCAAGCTGGTTCACGACCGACAAATGAATCCTAACAGTTAAAAGCAATATTCCTTTCGTTGTGTCGAAATGTTTGAAGAAGATAGAAAATTACGCATGCGAGTCATAATGCCGGCCGTTGCTCTGAGTCTGACCCTTGGAATTTTTCCGGTGTCAGCTTCTTTTGCAGAAACAAATACTGAACATGGAGCAACAGAGACCTCTGCAGATGTCAACCCATGTACGGGAGAGCCAGGAATACTCACATTGACGTATAACGAAATAGAACACTCTTCAAATGATGCTAATGAGGGTGGTCACTTTACATTCACACAAACTGGAACCTTCACGTTTGTCCCTAATGACGAAGGAGGCGAATCATTCTCTGGACACTTTACTGTATGGGGTGGTGGCAACCAGAATTCTGGCGGAACTGATGTTGGAACGTTTACACTATCAATACATGGTACCGGGAGCGAAGGAAGCACGCTGAGGGCTAACCAGGTGTCACACGAGACATCAAACCCAGCCGACGTGATTACCAGCCAGTTCGATAAAATGAACTGTCACTAAACAAGAGAGTGCACACAGTCTTCACCTCTTTCTTTTCTTTCTTTTCTTGCACACACACTCATTTCTCTCTCCCTCCCTCTTTGAAGGATGTACTGTCCAATCTTCGTTTGATCGATTTTTTTTACTCACTGATACTCCAATGAACGCATTTTTGACAGAAGCAACAAAACTCCTATTGATCCTCCGATCTCCTTTCTTGCTGGATGTCAAATGGAGCTCTTTTCGCGTTGGGCAAGACTATTGTAAACGTGGCGCCCTTGCCATCACTGTTATTCTCCGCCCATATCTTGCCTCCATGAGCTTCAATTATCCCTTTTGAAACGTACAATCCAAGGCCTGTCCCCTGTTGCGATTTTGAGACAAACCTGCCAAATAGCTTTGGGAAAATTTCATCGTCGATTCCCTCGCCATCATCTTTGACTCTGATAACTGCCTGGCCGTCTTTTTCTTCAAGCGAGATGGTTATAGTGCCGCCCTCCTTTGTGAATTTTAATGAATTACGGACGAGATTTGACAATACCTGGAAGAGCCTTACCCTGTCTGCTTTGACAAATATAGTTGCGTCGGCAGGAGAATTGGATATGATCTTCAAATGCCGTCTTCTAAGAACAAGCGGTTGAACGTCAGAAATGACATTTCTAATCTTTTGGTTGAGATCTACCCGTTCCAGATCTAGCTTTAGTGACTGGCTATCAAGCCGCGAGGCTTCAAGAATTCTATAGGATAGCCGTTCAAGCCGATCTGCATTTCTCTTCAGCAGTTGCAGATCATCTTCTGAAATCTCGATCTTGCTACTGTTATCCTTTCTTGGCATATCTTGAATAATTTCACACAGCCCCACAATGGGTTGAATTGGGGTTCGGAGCTCATGCGCCGCTATATTGATGAATTCCTTTTGCAAGTTGTCGTGAACTTTTAGCTTTTCATTGGCCTGTCTTAGTTCCGCAGTCCTAGCTGCTACGGAATACCCTAGCCTGCGATTCCATAGGTAGAGAATAATAACAAAACCTACAGCGACTGCTGCAATCACTGCGATCATGAGAATACTGACCAATTGTTGCTGATTGAGCAAGCCGAGAACGGTCGAAGAGAGGTTATGTGGAGCAATAACAAATAGTGTCATAGCCCGCTGATCATTGGCAATAATCGGGCTTGACACGATTGTTACTGCCCTACCGTACGACCTGTCGTACACGTCTAATGCCTTTGGAAAAACGTCTCCTCCTCCATTCATGGATTCTATAATGAACGAACTGACTGCAGAAGCTTCATTTTCCGAGTTTACATCGGCAAGGCCCCTGTTGCTGCTAACATTCATGATGTTCTTACCCTCAAGCTCTGCAAACCTCGAAGTGATTATCACACCATTCTTGTCAACAAGCATTACGGACTTTTCAAAATCCGAAGGGAAAAGCTCCACAAGCATTTTTTGTAGAGGGCTGAAATCAATCCCAGCTCCAATTAGTCCAGTGAATTGGTCTTCATTGTCGTAAAACGGGTATGCAATGTGCATCCTGAACGACCCATCAATTGCCTGAACAAAACTGTCTATATATGGACGGCCATTGGCTTTTGCTTGAATAAAATATTCTCTGTAACTGAGATCGGTTCCTATGAATTTGAGATACGTATCAGGATCATCGTTGGCAAGGGTTGTCCAAGTTAGCCTGCCGTCTCTATCGTAGGACCCATACCAGGCTGTCAGGTCCTTTGTTGTCTGCTGAGCTCCAAATAGTAGGCGCTTTGTCCTTTCAATGTCGCCATCTAAGACACCTTCCGAATTAGTGATTATCTGCATGTTGCCAATTACATCGGACAATTTAGTCGAAAGCCCCACGGAAAGATCGTTAGCCTTGATTATTGCATTTGACCTTACGTCTTCAGCTGCGGCTTTTAGAATCTGCTCGCTTGTTGCCGTTGAATAAGTGTAAACAAAGAGCGCCAGAATTATAGAGATGAATACAACTATTGATGCTATTACAATCGAGCTCGAACCTTTATTCAATTTGGGCTCCGATCCGCTATTCTCAGGCTGCACAGCTCAGGCATTTACTTCTCTCCGGTATCTAAATTTACATGATAGAATGTTATGATACTTAGTTCCGGCAAGCATTGGAACTTGACGAAAGAAGAGACTTTTGGTGCAGCAGGTGGGCAACTACTAACCGTCCACCTTTGGCGGCCCAAGATTCATGTGCGCTTCAGAAAACTAATCTTTACGGGTAACGTGAAAAAAATATCCATTATTTTGGTGGGGGTGTACTGCGTGGAGCTCTGCTAGCTCGTCGGCTGCTAGGACATTTCTTTCATATAGAGTCTTGGCACCACAGAACCTAACAGTGCCCACATAGACATACACATACATACACAAAAAAACAAAAAAAGGACATCCGACTTTCCGATTCTCCCTACGATAGGTGCGTTCCATGTATGTATGTATGTATATGTGCTACAAGGCACCCCACTGTAGAAAATATCAGGGTCTTGCTTCAAATACCAAGTTGAACGGTGTTTGTACTGCTCTCCGGAATTGTGAGAATCCCGCGGATTTTGCGATATCTTTTACTTTCTGCTCTCCCGCCTGTGCACCCAAAGCTGGGCCATTTTCATTTAGCGATGCAGGTACGCAAATCATGGTGGAAGCAGAATAGAATACTCGCCCCACCGGGTTTAGGTTCTCTTCTATCTTGTCATTTGCAAAAGGTTCGACCAACATCCAAGTCCCGTTCTTCTTTTTCAAAGTTGAATGGATATGCTTTGCCGCACCGGCGGGGTTGCCCATATCATGGAAGCAGTCAAAAAGCGCTACCATGTCATAATCATCGCCAGGATAGTCGGTTGCGCCAGCGACTTCAAATGTGACATTTTTGAGTCCTTGCTTATCGGCCTGTTTCCTTGCCCATTCTATCGATGGTTTATGATAATCGTAACCGATGAACTGTGAATTTGGATAGGCCTTGGCCATCAGTATAGTAGAGACGCCATGACCACAGCCGACATCGGCTACCTTTGCGTTACCATTTTTCAGCTTGGCTTCGACGCCTTCCAGCGAAGGAATCCAGCTGGCGGTAAGGTTGGAAACATAATTTGGCCTGAAGAATCTCTCTGTACCCTCAAAGAGGTAGTGGTGATGGTCTCCCCATCCAAGTCCCTTTCCTGTTTTAAACGCCTGAATAATTTTCTCCTCGTCTTTAAAGACCGACGCCAAGATCTGATAAGCTCCGGCGATGTAGGCAGGGCTGTTCTCGTCGGTAAGCGCAAATGCCTGCTCTTCTGGAAGCGAAAAAGTTCCAGTCGCGGCGTCGTAGCTCACATATCCGCCTGCTGCCTGGGCAGCCAACCATTCCCCTATTACTCGTGGATGAGTACCGGTTTTTGATGCTAGCTCTTCAGGAGTCGACGGCCCTGCATCGGCCATGGCTTTGAATAGCCCTAACTTGTCGCCAACTAGGGTAAGCATTGCACCCATTGCCGCACCCCATTCCCCTACTGCTTTGCCTATGAATTGCTCAAGCTTTGCTTCATCTAGTGTCATGAAAAAAAGATGCGCTGGCTATAATATTTAAATCATCTACCAAATTTCTTCCAAATTTAGGTTGCGAGTCACAAAAGAAGGAATCTGAATTAACATTCATTATGGCTTCTGTGAAAGATGCTGTGTCTAATCTTCATTTGACTGATTGTTGTATCAATGCTAGGTCACAAAACGCTTTTTAGACAACATCCTTGCCGAACATCCATGAGCGCAACTGAATTTGCCAATTTTTCCGAAAATTATTCTCACTGGCGGCTCGCACAAAGCCTTATCATGAGGCTATAGAATAAGCAATCAAAGTCGGAACTATAGCGCTAGGCCCCACTCTGTGAAAGCGCTTTGTCCAGTCCTTCAAAAATGATTTTTGCAGCCACATCTGCCATCTTTTCACTGACACCTTGATTCCCAAAATAATCTGCCAAGACGAACAAGTCCGAGTGCGATGGTGTAACCACAATCCGCAACACCGAACAGTCTCTATCTCTATCTGGATTGACAATAGCCACGACCTGCTCGTTGCGCCCCGTCTTCCATGAGCTCGATGTTGGGTAGGTGGTCATATCGATTGACCTGTTGGGTTCGTCTACCTTCCACACCTTGAAGTACGGGACATCTTTTAGCATTGTTCTGAGTATCAGAAATAACCTCTCCGGGGATACTCAGCGGTACTCCCGCAGATACACTTTCTCCGGCATCCTCGTATCAGGATCCACCTTTGGAATGCTCTTGCCCAACACCTCAATCTCACGTATCTTGGAATCCATCAGGCTGTTAGCGCCTCGCATGAAGGGGAAGATAGGGTGGTGATGATGTTGGAGGGATAAGAGGCTTGCCCGACATTCTCGTGAGATGGGCTTTTCTTTATGAGGGATATAAAAAAGTAGCCCAAGTGGGACTTGCTCGTGGAGGTATATCCATTGTCAAAGTCTGGCGTTTTCTCGAGCAGTGTGTGCAAAATATATCTCGCCGACTAAAAGAGCGAATGTATCAGAGCATATGCATGTCTGTTTCATCTCCTGACCACTTCTTCCACAAACGTGTGTACCTATGTTCATATAGAACATGCCATACATTTCACAGAGCTTGTATTTTCAGAGTTGTCTAGGAGTAATAGTAGTAGTGGTAATGGCTTTGTTGACTTATGCTGTCTTCCCTTTGTCTTTCGCCTCTGCAGCATATTTTCAAGAGTCCACAAGCGAACGAATTATTGGAATAGAGCGACTCGCCGAATTGTCGTCGGTTGATACGGATGTGGTGGGATTGAGGATATCGGAAATTGAATGGAGCCGCGACGGACGTACCATACTTTTCGATACAGCTGGCGAAGATAACATCCATCACCTGTGGCGTATTTCATTGTTTGATGGAAAGAATAGCTCAGAAATTGAAAAAGTTGATTTTCCATACTCCAAGTTTTCTGAAGTATATGGATACCAAATTTCTTCTAATGATGAGCTCCTATTCGCGGCTATCCCAGAATACAATGGTTCAGATATTGACCCGGGCCCTGCAAACCTATACAAAATCAGGCTGGGAGAAGAAGGCAATTTTACGCGTCTCACACATCTAAACGATTCCTCAAGTTACATTGCGAATTTTGATTGGATGGCCGATGGCGCAAATATTGTCTATGAAACCCAAAGAGGGTTCTATCCAGAAGATCCAAATGAGCCAATAGAATTGATAAGGGCTCTGTGGATAACCGAGAGAGATGATCATCACGGAATGGAACTACTACTGAAGCCAAGACTGTTGTGGAATGGTACGGAGAGTGAACTACCCAGATCGATGGACGCAAGCCCTGATGGTAATTACCTTGCGTTTGGTGGCGATACTCGCCTGGTAGTATTTGACATGGCCAGCAAAACCTTTGCAGATATCGTAACAAAGGAGCAATGGAATGCAACTGGGATATATCCGGGCGCACCAAAATGGAGCGCAAACGGTGAGTACATTGTCTACTGGCAGACAGACTATTATCAGATTCCATCTTCCACTCCGCTTTTTCCAAATGACAATATCACAACTTGGCTGAGAATTGCAAGCCCTGATGGACTTATCAATGAAGCAGTATTTCAAAATCCCGGGCCGATAAGCTCGCACGATTTGCCCGCGGCAGGAATCAGCCCTGATGGAAGATTCATAGCTGTGGCAGTCCCCTACGCTCCTGAGAACTATGGTGATGACGATGATATTGGCTACGGGGGAGTTTATCTAATAACTCTGGGAAGCCATGTGATACCAGAATATCCAATCGGAATAACCATTCTTACTGCGGGTGCATTGTCTATAGCAGCTTTGATGACGCGTCTCGGCTATAGGCTTCAGGGAATTAGAACCGCCGCACATCATTAGCCTCTCCTTGCCTTATCCAGTAACTATAACTATGTGTACGGGATTGTTCTTCTTCCTTTTTTTCCCCTGCTCCTTTCCCTCTAGATTTTTTCTTCCTCTTCTTCTGGCGCTACTGTATATAGTGGTGCGACGGCCTCTACCCTAGTCCTGAACCAGAACATTGGAGCCGGCACCGCCGTCCAGAGTATCGGTTCCCGCCTGGCCATAGAGCTTATCATCACCGTCGCCTCCGCTGAGGTTATCGTCACCTCCTCCTCCCTTGAGGGTATCGTTGCCAATCCCGCCAATCAATTTGTCTTTGCCACCTCCGCCAGAGAGAGTGTCATTTCCTGCATCGCCTGACAGGGTATCATTGCCCGGTCCGCCATACTGCTTATCCTTGCCATCTCCTCCGCAGATGACGTCGTTTCCTCTAAGGCCATAGATTATGTCGTCGCCTCCTAGGCCAACAATTACGTCAACTCCTGCGGTACCATTGATGTAGTCATTACCAGGCGTTCCAACAATTGTAGCAGTCAAACCTTGACACGTGTTACTTGTTCCCCCACCACCTGAAATGGTCATGATGTCAGTCTTTTGCACCCACGATGGGCCCATTCCGTCAAAGTAAATTACCTTGAACTGGTCGCCACCACTTAGGGAGAGAGGGTTGCCATTGTTACCATTTGCAGCAATATCTGCCATGTTGAGAGTGCTCTTAAAACTCCCCGTATTGATGTCTGTTTCAGTCAGCGTGTATGACAGATGGTCGGAGCCAAAATGAAGCGGAGTGCCATTGAGCTCCATTTTCATGTAGGCCAACATCCCAAGGGATTCGCTTGTTCGAGTGAGATTAAAGATATCTGCGCGTATATCCAGCACATATGATTCCTTTGAAAGCGCATTGTTATTGAGGTCCGAGTCATTTAGCGTGAATAGAAATGTGCCTGTCGGACTCGTAGTATCAGGCATATGCACCGAGCCAGTAGCCAGGGTCATCTTGGCAATTTGAACTGAAGTAACTGATTCATTTCCTGTGGCGTCCACTGGATCCCAGTATTCCGCATAAATATCGGCAGGTATGTCTTGTTCTCTGAGTTCAAGTACGCCGTCATCGATAAGAGGTAACTCGCCATCTGATAGAAAAGTGATTGGCAACTGGTTGTTCGATAGGTCAATCTTGAATGCTCCCGTATTGCTACCCGTCTCTATCATGTCAAGTCTTTCCACATCGCCGCCTGGCATGTCGACAGCAACTACAACTCGGTCGTCTATCAAGTCTACAGCAAGAGAGTCGAGGTTTTGATCAGAGTCTCTGACTATCAGCTTCATTTCAGTGCCAAATTTTAGAGTGTCAATCGGATCCAGCGTGCCATTGACAGATGCTTGCATGACCGGCGATAGTGCGGATGCAGAAGGCAAGCTCTGTAAGATAATAGGCCCCATTGTGCCTGCGACTAGCAACGACGAAATCAAAAGCGTAAAAACTTGGACTTTGGTGATAGGTGGCATTCTACCCGCCATTGACGCTGGTAACTTGGAGGATAATGATGGCAATGATGATGACGACATGCTCTGTTCTCGAACGAAAGAGATAGTGGATATATTTATCCACACAAGGCTCAACCGTCTCGGTAATCAGGCACTCTAATGACATATTTCAAACGCTTTGGTGCGTATATACAATGATTCGACAGGGCGCCAGGATCATCGGCTGGATATCGACAGGTGCCGTAAGTGCATTCTGCCATTATTATGCACAAGGTTTGTGGAACGTGAGACGCGGGGCTTTTGTTGACGTAAAAAATGGGATCGACTGCTACTCCTGCTCATATATGCAGGATCTCTCTCGGTCTGCTGGCGACTATGCAACTCTTGAACGAGCCGGGCAGGGTTCTGAATAAAACTAGGGTGTGAATACCTACTCTGCCATTCTTTGGGTTGTTAATCATATGCTGATCTCATATGTATCGAGGTCGTTGGAGTGCAAGCATATATCTCCACACTGTCAAATTCCCAATGGAGCTGCGAGACAGAGAGAGAAAAGGTTATGCATGGATTGAAGAAGACGGATTCTCCCAAATTCAAGCGATTTTGCAGCAATACCACAATTACTTTAAAGAACATGAAGAGAGTTAGAGGGAAAGAGAGAGACACACACCCGCAGAAGCAGCCAACACCTAGATTGAAGGCAAGAACAAGTGGATATCGGTGACGCAAAAAGAGCAGTCAAACAAAAGCAATACCAGTAGTAGTAGTGGTAGTGGGCTCTATTTCTGGCTTCGTAAAAGCTCTTATGGTTAATATATTGGTTGGTCAGCCAACTGAATTTATATTATGCCAAGGCCTAATTCTATTGTAAGGCTTCATGCTCCGCATAAAAAACAGGCTTAACACGGGGTTTGATCTGCTAAAGCTCTGTTCATTCACTAGCGTCTGCACCCTGATTGCCATTCCAATGTCGATGGCCATTAATCCCGGCGTTTACGGCGACGCATTGAGCGCATTTCTTCTACCTATTGGGTTTGAGATCTTCTTCTTTGCGATATTTGTTCTACCTCCATCACTTGGATTGATGGGTATTGCATATCTTGTAACCAAAAGGCGTGATAAGCGCATTGAAAACGTAGGCCATGGATACATAGTAGGATTCATAGTCGGTTTGCTATTGGTGATACTCGTGATATCTCCCGTAGGTGCATTATTGGGTCTTCCAGTGATCGGGTTCTGCGTCGGCCTTGTGCTATCATTTGTTTCATCAAGAAGGGAGAATAAGACCAGATTTGATTCAGTCAAGGGAAGTTTATTGGATTGAGGGTCAAGGAAAATGTGGCAAAAAATTAAAGCCAATACATGTCTGTCTAATCGCAACTCTGATAAGTATTGATTTGCATCTGTGGCTGTCGCGTCCCACTTTATCTCAAGACCTAGGATAAATAAAATTTTTAGTACGCACCATCGGCCAATGGACAACTTGAAGATCATTATTTGTCTCGCGCTGATCGCGGCGAGTCTTTTTGTCAATATCACCGGCGGTGGCACTTTTGCTTCAACTGCATTTGGAGACTCGGTGCGCAATTAAGGAGCGCTTTTTACCTACAGCCTCTCCACATTTTCTGTAGGTGGAAAAGACAGCCGCAGCAGCAATCGAATGGGTAGTCTCAGTCATCGAGCAATGTTATTTGACAGCTATGATGTGCACATAATTCACCCGTGGGAACGATGTGATATTTTTTCTTGGGCCGGAGCACAAATAGCGGAGCAACTTGGAAGTCGGCAAGGAACTTGTCAAATACTTTCAGAGATTCATTATTGACAGCTATTTCTGTTTAAACATATTGCTAATTTCAATGATAAATATATTCACGCTCATTCTGACTTCACTGGAATCAGAAATGAAAAATTCGCGCCCTTTCTATCCTTGTTATTCTCTGCCCTGATAGTACCGCCGTGTGCTTCGATTATTCCTTTACATATGTAAAGTCCAAGTCCATGGCCCCATTCGGATCCTGTGACAAACTTGTTGAAAAGCATTGGAAAAAGACCTGGCTCTATCCCCTTACCATCATCGGTTACACTGACTTGCACAGCTGGAGGAGGATCAGCAGCCTTTGAACTTTGGTAGCTAGTTGCCTGGGCACGAATTGTGATCTGCCCGCCGATTCCAGTGAACCCTAGTGAATTGGAAAGGAGATTGGAAATCACTTGGATAATTCGCCCCTTATCAGCCATGACATAGAGATTAGGCTCGCTTTTGAGAGTTAATTTTACCTTCTTTTGCTCGCATCTTGGGCGAAAATCATGCTGCACTGCCTCCCGGAGAATTTCGTCGAGGTTAACTCGCTGTTTTGACAGTTTCAACATGCGGCCTTCGATTCGTGTAACGTCGAGTAGGTCTTCAACAATCAATTGGAGCCGTTTTGCATTCCTAGAAATGGCTTCCAGTGCATCTCTAGTATCGCCTGTTATTTGGGGCACAGTATCTACAATATTCTGGCTCAGTCCCAAGATTGGCTGAAGTGGAGTCCTCATCTCATGTGCCGCAATATTGAGGAATTCCTTCATTACGTTTTCGCTGCGCTCCAGTCTGGTGTTGGCTTCTTGAAGCTCTTGAGCGTATGACGACATCAGCCAGAGATTTTCAATGATGGTGGCATATGACGAGGCAAGAGACTTGATGCTAGAGTAGGTTGCGGGGCCCCCTGCCTTGAAAGGATCGTCAAGTGTGTCGTCTTTTAGCTCCCAGCTAATGAACTTGCTCTTGTCGGAAACCATGATTGTAAGTCTAGTGTTCAAATTGGCATTTGACACCTGGATAGTAACGCGCGGGGCGCGGCTCCTCACTTTTGAAACTGCTTCTGCAATGTTGTCGCCAGTAGGAACAAGAATACGCATATTGACTCCTCTTTCCGTTACTTTCCTATAGAGATCGAGTGCCTCTGTGCTCATGGCCAGGTGGAACGTGCGCGCGGTCGCAAAGAGGAAAAGTAATTCAGAGCGGGTTTCATTAATCACAGAAAAGGCTTGGTTTATTGATTTCTCTACGTCTGGAATCAGCTCTAGTGTTTCGGGTTCTGCACCCCCTTCAAACTGCCTGATCCGCTGATGTGCCGGAAGAGCTTTTTGCCAAAGCGTTTCAAACAAATATGTTTGCTGTCTTACAAATGATCCAATATTGCAAACTAGGAGTTGCTGAACCCCATTTGCAACATCTGGAACTCCTGCATAATCGGTCCCATCAGCTATAACGAAATTTCCTATAGTCTTGTCCAAATGTCTCACCTCTGCGAATTTCATTGCCTCTTTTACGGCAGGCAAGTTTTCCCTTGTCATTTCAGTAATCAATCGCATCTTCACACCGCGTTTATGCATCGCAAAAAAGGCATTCCTGATTGATTCAACCGTAGTTATCAGGAGAAGACCGGGGGTATCGGTGCATAGATCATAGTTATTCTTGATTCTGTTCATTATGTAGAGGGACTTTTCAATTACTTGCTCAAGACCAGTCCAAACTTCAAGTTTGGCTTCCTCTCCTAGGAGCGTCAATGTGGAATATGTGTACCCACCTGTATGCAAAGGGTTGGAAGCAAGTTATACTTGTTTTGGTGTATTTTTTTATGGCGGTATTGAAGGACTGTGGAAAGTAGAAGCTGATTTGGGAAATGTTCGAGTGATGCAAAAGACCCTTTAGTCAATCGTTCTTTGAAGTGCCAGAATCTCCAATTGGAGCAGTGGCAAAGGTTATCGCATAACTTGGCTCTCTGGCCTGATTATTTCTGTACTTTGGAACGACAAGAAAGCCTCGCGATTAATCCTTGATGCTGCAAAAGTAAGGAGTAGAAGAAGTGCCGACAAGATCAGCCATTTTGTCCTGTTGGATATATAACCCAATCATGGAATATTTCAAGTCTAGTTTCATATCACCTGACAATGAGAACGGGACTTGACGATTCTTCGGACAGTTTCCTTGCGACACTTCCCAGAGCTTTTATTCTAGCAAGGCCCCTTAACTTCAGTCTGTTGCTGCCAATTACAACGATGTAAGGCTTTTCTTTTCTAATTGTCAATAGAATCTTTTCTGCCGCATCTCCTTCAATGACTAGTGAAGAAGACGATGCCACGCCACCTCTAGAATTGACCTGCGAAATCAGTTGTTCAAGTTTTTTGTATTCCTTCTCCCGTCTTGTAGCCCTGGCCTTTTCAATATCCCTCTTGACTCTTGCTCTTTCTACGTTGCTCCAATGGCTCATGGCTGAAGCATCCAGAATTTCTTCCACGACTCTGACCAGCTTTATTTTCATTTTCAGTCCCTTTGCTATTTCAATTGCGTATTTCAGAGCCTTATCTGACATTGCATATCCATCGTGAGGAACAAGTATAGCCTTTGGCATACTACGCTTATCCTTTCAAAATTAATTAAAGGTGCACTTATGATTATCGAGCACATAAAACGAGTAGTTCCACACTCAACAAGTGTGTGGATTGTTGTGACTGTAAAATCTCTCTCTAATTCGAAAACACCGTATATGGGAAATGCAACGAATCGAGAGAGGAAATAGATCTAGTCCGAAGTATCGAGAGCGTTTTACAGCACCTCTACAAATCTCATTGCTTCCTGACATCAAGGGCAATGCCATTTGATAATTTCGGTAAAAAGAGGGCTGCATCGTGGCTTGCAAGTAATTCTGCCATCCACCCCTTGTCCATGTCTTCAAATATATGATCAACTAGATAAGCGCACATCCAAACAATTCCGTCAAATGAAGAAGAGGGGGCAGCAGTAGTTTCTGACTGGAAAAGCTTTTCCACCATTAGCTGGCTTGACACAGCCTCGGCATTCCTTGACGCTTCTCCTTGTTTCATAGTAAGAAATACATCACGAGATATGCTGCCGACACCTCTGATTCTAGGACATGTGATTGTGGCAGAGGAAGTATTACTGCCCTCCTGCAGCCCGGCAAATGTCTTTTCGATTTCCATTTGGAATCTGTTTCTGGCTTGCTTGTATGATTCTCTGTCAATTATTGCAGGTTTCCTCAAGTAGAATTGCAATAGCCCCTTCCCAATATGGTAATCAACATCTATTCCCGATTCCACCATATCCGCTTTTGTAATTGTAATGTCGTCATCGTCTCGAGCGGCATATACGCAGCATTCTCCTCTCTTCAGACCGTCATTTAAGAATCTAATTTGGACTAACTTGGCATATTCTGGCTCTTCATAAAACATGACAATATGCTTAATTGCAGCATCTAAATTGTCAATGAAATATTGTAGTTGGTTAAAAGCCAATTTCTATGGTTTAGCCCCCCCGGTTCCATCCATCCTATCTAGAAACTCTTTTCTCTGTGCATGTATAAGAGTTGCATTGTCATCTCTCTCTGGATCTTGCGTAGGGTAATATCTGCAGCCTCGCCAAGCATCTTTTTGAGTTTCTCTTCACATAGTTCAGGCCGCGAGACTAGTGTATCTTCATCAAGCCCATAGATCAGCTTTAGAGTCTTTAGCAATATTACCGACGCGCCCTGGCCCAATACACTATCAAATGCTTTATTGATTATCTCCAGCATCATGTGCGGCTGCCACTGGACATATACCCCGCCTTGATAGACGGTGTACTCATGATAATTCAGAAATTGTATCGTATCTGCAAAACCAAGCTTGCAGAAAGAGTCAGCATCAAAGTAGCAAATAGCATCAATAGG
>DATEIL010000225.1:0-7331 GCA_035279085.1 Nitrososphaera sp. | reverse complement strand
GTGACAGCCGCGGCGGTTTCGTATAACCGCACCCTTGCAGGTCTGTTCCGCGCTGGCGCAGTCCCCGCTTTGATTGTTCAGTCTCTTGAAAAAACCCGGATAGATAACAACTACTACTTCAACCGCCACCCTGGCGCCACGACAGCGGCGAAGAAGAAGCTGTACAGGAGGCTTGGCGATCTGGCGCCTGAAGAAGTAGAAAGCAGAGGAGAAGGCACAAGCGCAGCCAACATGAAGGCGCAACCGACAGGGGGTTCCGATCCTTATGTTAAAGAGTACAAACAAGCAATCACTAGGCCGGCGCTTCCCAACGTCGCCCTGATGCTGCAGGCTGCCTTGACACACAGAATCGCAACGCAAAAATCGGGACAGGATAATGCAACCGTTGACGACGATGACGACAAGAATCGGGATAAGAGATCGCCGGAAGAGGGCCAGCAAATTTCGCTCAGACAGCTTGCCGGCGGCTCGGAATTCTTCAAGACCATAGAGCACTTGGTGAATTCTGCAACAGCATTGCAGTCAGCTAATGGAGTAAGGCCACAATTGCTGGCTTCGCTTTTGAAATCAATTCCTTCGCACGACCTTGGACATGGTGTGGCGTCCTTCAGGAGGGGCCGGCTGACTCGTGACTCCGGTATTGCGACTCAGGGGCAACAGAGTTACGCGACACAATCAGGTTCTTCTGAAGAGAAGTCAGGTGGCCGAATGGCAGGAGAATTATCGGCTCCGCCAATTCCAGTTGAGCAAGAAAAAAACGAGCTGGCACGGATTGGCAAGCAGGAAAGAAAGGACAGGTTCTCGGAGAGAGCAAGGAGTGATGATGATAACGAGAACCTCCAGAAGGATGCTTTGCACCGGGTTGTATCGCTTCAAAGAATGATGGCAAATGCAGTATCTGCGATAATCCCGGCTCCTACCCAGCCGAAAGATAGGCGTTCTGCCCGGCGGGGCTCCTCCTTCCGGAGCCAGCAGCCGAAGAATCCCGCCGGGCCGGAGATTCCCAGGAGATTCTCTCCACTGGAAAGATATCTGGCTGGGTCCGCAGACCTAAACAGTGCAATCAACATTGGGACTGCCGAACGCATGACATCAACATCTTCTTATTCTTCTGGTGCCAAAGGCATGCCGCGCGGAAAAACTCAGGTTCGTAAACCGCTGAAACTAGTTGGCGAACAAACATCAATTTCAGACGTTTTCTCTAAAGTTATTGCCGCCATGTCAGGCGTCACGTCCCAAGGCTCACAATCGGGCTTGGACCTTTGGACACTTCCTTCTGTGTTGCATTCTGTGGCTTCCGGCAGCGCAATATCTTTGCGGTCTGCAGTAGGTTCTCCAGGCCAGGAACAGCGGCTATCTTTTGAGAGCAATGACATCAGATCCGCAGAAGCCGATGTTGACAGGATTATCGGCCCGGAGCGGAGTATACCGAGATCGGCGGAGAACGCATCTTATGCTGCAAATGACCTATCAAACCTTGTAGTCGCACTTTCCGCAGCTTCAACGGTTGTAAAAAACGTGACAGATGCCGTTTCGCAGAGCATTCAATCTGCATATCGGCTCCAGAGCTCGCCAGGCGGCCCTTCGGGTCAGCAGGTAGCAATGGGAGTTCCATCCCATAAAGTCATGACAGCAGGCCGCACCAACCGCGGGCGACGACAAGGGATTGTTCCCGAATTGTCTGGGCAGGCCGGCGCCGTCTCGCCGCTCGAGCAGGGATCTGAAATGAGCAATGGATCTACTCGCACGCTGTACTCTCCAAAGAGAGCTGGTGCTTCGCCGACTGACTCTGTGGCCGAAAGTGAGCGCTCTGGCAGCTATCAGTTGGCAACGTCCAGTAGTAACTCTTCTTCCGTGGCTAGCCTCCAGCAGACTTATTCAAAGTATATTTTCGAGAATATGATCCGACGCACAAGAGGAGGCGGAGCATACCTTCTCACGGTCGAAAATCAGAGTCAAATTGCCATGCCTGTACATGATTCACTCAGGAGTAGAAAAAGCGGGGCTGCAGGAAGAACCATTGTGAATGAACAGAGGATGAGAGACGGTTCACTGATTCTGCCAAGCGTGACACAGCTTTCGGCCGTGCTGGCGACACACTCTGCTCGCAAATCAGGAATCGCCAACAGTTCACTGGCCCTGCTATCCCCCGACCACATTGTTTCAACACCAGTGCCCCCGGCGACCGCTGTCCGGAAGAATCATAATAATGCTGTTCCATCATATCCAGGTTCGTCTAGCGCAACGGGCAGCTCACTGATGGCGTCGTCTGGTCGCGGCTTTGCATCAGGGTCAACAACTATATCATCGGCTTCAAGGCGGGATGCGATGGATCGTCGTTTTGAAAAAAGACAGGGCTCAAATGGTGCAGGTAGTAAGGAGCCTTCCAACAAGGGTCTTTCTTTGCGCGAATTGCGAAAGATGATGGAGCAGATATTCCATGACGAGCTGAAAAGGTACGGGCTCTGAGAACGGATAGCAATAGTAATAGCAGCATGATCATGACTTGTTTTCGTTGATTCTCTATCTGTTTGCCGTTCTTGAGAAGTGCCTAAGTGCAGTCCTTACTGCCGCAATGCTGGTGCGGAAAGGATAGGCCCCGCTCCCTGTGCCCACCGGATTGACCCATTCAAGAAAAGAGTACCGCATCGCCTTGATAAGGAGGTCAGCGGTATTTTCAGTTGAAGGATCATACCTCAGGCGTGCAAGGATTTCAAGCGAGCTTATCCATGGCCAAAAGCCTCCATTCTGGTACATGTGAGGGCCCCACTTGAAGGGCCCCGTCACAGAAGTGGGAGGATCCAGGCATGCCGCTCCTGTGCCACCTCTCCATGAGCGCGCTTTCAGTGTTTCGAGAAAAATTCCGGCACGGTGATCGTTATCATCATTATCTTCTGCAGGTAAATCGCCGCTGCGATGATTCCTGCCACCTGCATAATTATTATCATTATTGCCATCACTGGCACTGTCAAGCGAATCCATCATCAGGAGAAAGAGCGATGCATCCTGTGTCAGCCATGTGTTCGGGCTCGCCGTTTGTGCCGCGTTTCCATTCGTAGAAGAAGTAGAAGAAAAAGAGGACTGCGAAGCTGCGTATACGCGGTCGCTGTCAAGCCTGTATCCATCATAGCCTTCAGGCGAATCAGAGTAGGACTTTGATTGTTCGCTCCACAGTTTCTGGTTGATTGCCTTGGCCAGATCTCTTGCACCTTCGTAGGTTTTTTCAGCGTCATTTGATCGTCCTATCTTGTGGAGGAGCTTTGACCAGTCCAGCAACGCCATGCCCCACGCCGCCTGGCTGTAGACAACCCGCCCGCTGCGAAGCATTGTATCCATCCAGTCCTCGTTGGGACCCTGCTCAAGGAGCCAGTCTCCATCCACGTCACGATTTTGAAGTGAAGTAATAGCCTGCTCGACACGGCGGATCAAAGTATCACATCCCGTCGAGCCCGTGGCCTCTGAGCAGTATCTGCAGGTTACGGATATCATGAGGGCCGTTGAATCGATGTCAGGGCTCTTGCCATAGACTTCAATGTATCCCAGCTGAATGCTAGATGGCAAAAGCCCGTCGAATTTCTGTCTGAAATCACCGGTTACGACTCTTGATCTGTATCCCATCTCCGGCGAGCCCCTGCCGTGGACGACATTGATTGAGCCGTTGACTCCGTGTGCCCATATCCATTCCAGCCAGCGGCCGGCAGCCTCGTTCCGGCCCATCTCTACCAATTCATTCAGGATGTAGGATGCATCACGGCACCAGACGCCTGTATAGAAACCCCCAGGGGTTATCTTGTCGCCTGTTACCAGCTGGTTGGTTGACTCCATGAAAAGGCGCTCCACTTCTGGAAGGTTCTTTTGTAATTTGGAGGCGGATAGCGTCGAGAACAATGAAGTGTTACCCGCGGCCCTGCCAAGATAGATCTGCTTTCCAATGAGCCCGCGCAGGTACGCAGGGCCTACTGAAATAATCTCGATAGCGCGCAAAAGGTCATTTAGACTCAAATGATATACTACTACTCCCCTCACACAGTGCCCCTTGTATGGCTTGTGTTGACTTGTATGTCAGTCACACACTCTGTATTTAAGATGATGATTATCGTTATTGTTAATTGGGGACAGCGGACATCGCGGGATTTCTGTCTTTGAGGCCTTTGAACACATAGATGCCATAGAGGCTGCAGCCAAGTATGGTTACGCCGACCTTGGTCGCAAATGTCAAGTTTACCCTGTAGCTGTCTACGGGATAAGGGTTCACCAGCTCGTCGGGGTTGAAGGGCTCTCCCGGCTCGAACTGGGCTATCAGCGAGCCCCACAATATGAAATTGAATATTGCCTCGTAAAAGCTGACTATGGCAATTAGAAAAAGGAGGACAAGAACCAGTGACACGCCCCGGGGGCTGTTCAGTCTGCCGTCAGGGTCAACAACCTTTTCTCTGACCAGTTCCAGGATGCAGTACCAGGCGATAGCCGAAGTGAGCATCAGCCAGGTAACCGGCTTCATATAGATTGGTGAAATTGTGTGGGGCGGGAATTCAGCGTCGATCAGGGGTTGCCCGATGATATCGGATTGACCGGAGAAATACATGTAGGCGGCGTAAGAAGAAATGGCTATACTGACAGTGCCAGAAATGGCAAGTGTCAACAGGACCAGAGCATGTCTTTTCTTCCAAGCAAGGAGCAATGTTGATGTTTTCAGAATATTTTTTCTGAATATAAAGCGTTGTTATAGATGGATATATGGTGGTGATGGCGGCATCACGAGAGTGAGAGAGACAGATGCATACACAGGCAAAGTTCCAAAATTTCAGCTTTCCATCAAGCTTATCCCTACCACAGGATTTGTTGGCAATGGTGCTTTGACAAAGACTGTAAAGATGTTTAGCTATCCTGCATTTTTCGCAAAGGTTGCAGGATTATGCTGCCATGGAACCGCCTCTGCTCTTGATAGAACACGAAAAGAAAGAAGAAGGAGAACAGCCGCAGCAACAATCACCCGGTGAGACCGCAGTTTCTTCATCGACTTTTTGCACTCCCATCCTTCTTCAAAATAAGAAGGCTCTGCATACCCCGCTAGTTTCTGAGCCTTGTCTGCCTTTTAGATATCAGGTTGGTAGAAGAAAGGATGTTGTGATCTGGGCGATAGATAGAGAGGAAGCGGATGTGATTCTATGCGAAATGCTTGAGGATATGCAGAAGAATCAGCCATAGGTAGAATCACATTGCAGTGCGCTGCACCTGGGAGGTGTATGTGAAATAATATATGCATCGATACTCGGATGATATCTCTGTTGGCAAGGCGCGGGAAGGCACCATCAACGTCGTCAGTCCGCAGAGCGGAACAATTCGCAAGATCCAAGCATCGTCACATGGTACGAAAAGACGGCAAGACGCTATACTGGGTGCATTTGCAGCAGGTTGTTGACAATCTTTCAAGGATTGGGATAAAGGACACTGAAATCCTCTGCGCTGGGTGGCTACACGACACTATTGAGGATACTGACACTGATTATGATGAACTGAAAGAAAATTTTGGCGAGCGAGTGGCTAGGATAGTTGCGCAGGTAACAAAGGACAAGACCTTGCCAGAGACAGAGCGTGAACAAAAATTCTGTGACAAATTGTCAACTGCCTCCTGGGATGCAATGGCAGTAAAGCTTTGTGACCTGTGGGCAAACATGGCAGATATTCAATCAGGCTATCAAGACAGGATAGCAAGGGAGCAGCAAATTGGAAAAAAGCTGAGGTATTTTAACTCGATAAGAAAGGGACTCGTACAGAATTCCCCGAAAATCCCCGGGCTTGCAAAATGCATTGATGAAATAAATGAAATTCTGAAGAGGTACGAGTTTGCGCCAGTTAGTCTCATTTGACAACAATCAAAAACTTTTTCACGGACCTCGGCAGAGAAAGAAGATGGATCTTTGGGCAGGGGTTATTATTATTTGCTGGGCTAATCTGCAAGAGTTTTCTTAATCAATGCACTCTCCAAGCGATATCGATAACAGAAGATCGCCAAGATCCATATATCTCTGCATGATGACGCAAAATACACCTGCGGATTTTGACTCCAATTTGATTGCCTCTTTTTGCGCTTACCACTTTTACCTTCTAAAAACCCGTTGGCTTGTACGTAATTGTGTGTATGTGTAAATGTTTATGTTGACAGAAGAATAAGGAGGAGGCATCGCCAACTAGTGAAAAGGCTAGCCAGCCATTTTTCATAGTATCGACCACACTGTAAATCTATCCAAGTTTCTAATAGCGAACAGGACTGCCGGATGAGAGCATATGGCTTTGATTCAAGTAGATGGAAATGGCACATTTGTCCACGTTGAGGACACGGGAGAGGGCAATGGCGGTGGGGGGAAGCCGGTATTCTTTGTCCACGGTTGGCCACTCAATCACAAGATGTTTGAATACCAATTCATGCACCTGGCACAGAAAGGCTATCGGTGCATTGCAATTGATCTGAGAGGTTTTGGAATGTCTGCCAAGCCGTGGGGCGAGTACAATTATGACGTTTTTGCCGACGACATTCAAAAGGTCATGAATAAATTGAACCTGGGTCAAAAATTCGCGCTGGTTGGCTTTTCCATGGGAGGCGCCATAGTTATGCGATATGTTGCAAAGTATTTTCCCAAGGACCTATCCCATGTCGTCCTCATGGGCGCTGCGGCGCCTTCTTTTACCAAAAGGCAGGGCTATCCGTACGGGCACGATAGATCCTTTTGTGACGACCTTATTTCTAAATCCCTCCAAGGCAGACCGAAAATGGTCTCGGATTTTGGCAAGAGTTTCTTTAGCACCCCGGGCTCTCAAGGTCCAGAGATGGACACCTGGCTTTTTGCCCAGTGTATGGAAGCCTCTCCACATGCAACGCTACAGTGCATGGTGGAATTGCGCGACGCAGACCTGAGAAACGACATGCAGATGTTAGGTGAAAGGAACCTGCCTGCAGCAATCTTCCACGGCACCCAAGACAAAGTATGTCCGTTTGATTTTGCCAAAGTGATGAATGAAGGAATCAAAGGCTCAAAGCTAGTAAAGTTTGAAAAAAGCGGCCATGGGTTGAATATTGAAGAGAAAGAGAAAGCAAATGATGAATTGATAAAGTTCATAGCATAGCATAACCGTCAAAGACATTTCAGAACGACTGGATGGGAAATGAAATTCCATACAACTAGCGGTCCTTTGCAGAGGCTCCTCCAGAATCCTTAAAACAAGTTCCTGCCCTATGTATATGAGACATCGTGTCATGACGACTAATACTACTAAGCAGATTGTCAAGATAGCTTCTTCAGCCGCTGAAGAAGAGCCTCGTGTCATGGATG
>DATEIL010000224.1:0-11881 GCA_035279085.1 Nitrososphaera sp. | reverse complement strand
CTCCTACATCAATGAAGGGAGGAGGTTCCATGGAACCGGATTCAGTACTTGCCGCCGAAGCTGTGGCGCTACTACTACTGACAATTCTGTATATTGCCACATTGTTTTCGCGGTCGCCGCTCATTGAAAAGCTCCTGTTTGGACTGGTGCTTCCGGTGTCCTGCCAGTGATCAAACTGATACTTGTCAAATGAGGACATGGTTACCTTGTATGTCTTGCCCTCGAAAACCACAAACGGGGTGCTGCTACTGCCTGTATATGCTCCAGTATACGGCGAAGACGCACCTGGAGAAGTCAGCCACATCCACATGCCTGGCTCGGCAGATATCGATCCGTCGGGGTTCGAAGTGGTGCCCCCTATGACGTTGCCTGCGGTATCTTTGGCAATGACATTGAGTTTGGCTGCCTGTGAAGCCGGGACACGCTCGTACATCCCCTTTAGCAATATCCCTGTTGATTCTCCCGTGACGGTATAGTATCTCGTCAGCGTCCCATCCGAATAGTGCCTAAAGTAATAGTCGCAGCACCAGTACAAAACGACCACGTAATCCTTGCCAGGTGTGAGATTGAAGGTTTTTGGAGTGTAGCCGTCGGCGATAATGTTTCCGTTTTCCCTCAAGTTCACATACATGCCGGGGATCGACGCTCCGTCCAGCGTGCAGCTTACCACAGTGACGGTATTGGCGCCATGGGCTGTACCTGAGCAGGAGCTTGTGGTAGGGGTGGTCTTTTCATAGGTGGCAGTCAAAGTCTTGGCTGTGGTAGTAGCAGTGACAGCCCTCTCCCTGACTGTCGAGCCGCTGGTCCATTGCTCAAAGCTTGCAGTAGAGGTATCTTTTGGAGTTACGGTGTACTTTGCGCCAACTGTGACGGTAAAAGTTGCCGGGGATGGTTTGGAGTCGACCTTTACCCCGTTCTTTTTCAGGATCACAGTAGCTCCGCTGAACGAATTGCCCGTGTCATACTTTGTCTTTACAGTAATGGTCGTAAGACTGGCAGCATCAGCATTCTGCGCAAGGACAAAAGGAACAATGCTGTTAGCGCCAAGCAGCATGACTGAGAACAAAACAGCTGCAAGGACATTGTTTGGAAGGTTCTGATTTTTGATTTTCATATTACCATATATCTCTCTCTTTGTTTGCGTGCTTATGTGCATCTGATCATGTTTGATGGAATAAAACCAGAAAGTCGGAATCCATTAGTGCAATGTAAAATACCTCTGACTCTATGGCAGGCCCAGCAGTCAAATGATATGTGGTTGAACCCTAGATCATTGTTGCATCAATTGGCGGCGCACCAAAATGGCCGTCTATGTATGGCGCGTGACAGTTCTCTATAGCAATTGATTAGTTCGACCTCCGCCATATACTTTTGGCGAAGCCTGTTGGATATCTATCGCATTTCTGCCGTGACGCTAAAGGTGAGCGACATGCAGAGATCTTGCGACTTTTACTCTAGGCTGCCGGGCTTCAATCTGGTTCGGGGTGGAGCAGATGCTAACTTTACGACCTTTGAAGTGGGTGAAGGCACAAGGGTATCTGTTAACCTAGAGCTGAGCACTTACTCGGATCCCGGCAGCACAAAAAAAGTGTCGGACTTTGGGCGAATAATTTTCTATACCGAGGATGTCGATTCGCTCTTTAAGCATTTGACCAATGACGCGGTAATAGCGCGGCTTGCCACTATGGAGGGCGATCCAGCAGACGCGCCTTGGGGAGAAAGGTTCTTCCACCTCCGTGAGCCAGCCGGCTACCAGCTTTCGTTTGCCCAGCCCATCATAAAAAATAAAGGACGCAAATAAGGAGATGGTGGCAAAGGGAGGCGGGCAGGCTTGAATACCAGCGTTATCAGAAATGCGATAACAAACCGAGACGTAATAGAGTTTACTTATCGCGGGTATCTACGGATAGCCGAGCCGCACGTTTACGGCATAAAAGGCGGCAAGCGGCAAATTCTGGTCTACCAGGTAGGAGGCCTGACATCGAGCGGCAAAATCCCTGACTGGCGGCGGATAAACTTGGATGACATAACAGGTCTGAAGATTGCAGCGGGCCAGAAGAAATTTGCAGGACCCAGGGATGACAGATCTCCAGACTATGACGACTGGGACACGGTCATTTCCACCGTAAATAAATAGGCAATGCCACCATGTGCTCACAAAAGGCGCCGCGGACTGTGGCGGTCATAAATTGCCGAATTAATCTGCTTCAACAGTTTTGTCTTTGACTTGATAGCTTTTTTGTCGGAGTAGCTCTTTGCCTCCAGCAATGTTCGCAATCGATCCAATTCTACCACGTCCAAGGCCTTTAGGCCCTTATCGGAAACGATCGCCAGCAATCTCTCCAACTCACCGTGCGCATCATCTTGAGAGGCCTCGTCCATGACTACTATCATGATTGACTATTGCATTAATAAAATGATATGGCACACGACGCTTTTGGAGAAGAGAGTGGGATACATGCCAAGTATGGCTAGCGTCCACGGTTCTATCCCAGAACTTTCAAGGTTGTGTCGCGGGTTCGAATAGTAGGAGTGGATCTCAGATGCAGCCCGCAGCAGCTGCAGTGCCGCCTGTTAGTCTTTAGATAATATTCGCATCGTCTGCAATACTTGAAGCCCTTTTCATACGGTTTGTTCACTCGCACGGCGGCTTCGGAAGCCTGAATCAATTGGAGGCAGGAATTTTTGCAGGTCAATAGGTAGGTCACAGCCCGACTGCTTATAACAAATAAAGCACCTTGGGGGGAGGGGTGCTGTGCTATTGTTGGGACCAAAAAGACTGTAACGCCAGACCAAACCATACTATACCACACAGGCAGTGGACCATGCGATCTCTTTATCATTGGTGTAATAGCAGAGGATTGGTATCGCTGAGATAGCACCAACGACCATATCTTGCAAGGTTTGGAAACGCCTCCACCCCTTGCATCGGCATCGACCTTACAGGTGCGGAGATGGGTGCGAAGAGCTAGGCAGAACTGACGGTACCTGAACTTGACCCGACCGGCAAGCACTCGTTTCTATTTTTCTTGACCGAACATCCAACGCCGGGATAATATATACAGTAGAGACCTCTGGAAACCAGTACCGTATTAAGAGGAGTCATAACAGATCTCCGGCACATGCCATATGCAGACACTGACGGCGGCCACAGGATTGCTCTGACTGATAAAGTGCTTGATCATGCAAAGGACGCCTTTGAAAAGGGCTATCAGCTTGAGGCGATTCTGCTTGTCCACGAATACTTGGAACAAGAGCTAAACCACCTATACAATCAGACTAACCCGTCCGACCCGCGAACCATGCACAGGAAATTCAAGAACATGATTGATGCTCTGGCTTCGGCAGGCCAAATCTCCGATGAAGATTACGTGACCATGAACGAATTCAACAGGCTGCGCAATGTTAACGCCAACCTCATCCTCAACCTTTCATTGACGCTCAGGGGCGCAAAGAAGGGCGACATGATAAAGGCCATGAACATGGCGTACGAATCGGAGCAAATCATAACAAAACTCCTGCGTGAAGCTGAAGAAAAAAGATCTAGGAAAAAGCAGAAAAGAAAGGGCTAGTGGTGGTGCCCGCAGCCACAACCGCCTGACATTTCGCCTTGACCGTGCGACGATGAGCACGATGGGCAGGTTGAAGAGCCGTTTTCAGACATGAACATGACGCCACATGAAGCGCATTTTTGTTTTTGAAGTCCTTGCATGGGTTAGCACTTGGGCGCTGCCATATTAAAAGATTGACTGGATATTGAAGGCCCCTATGGATGCGATTGTGAAGCAATATATTTTTGCTCCGCCTGTTATACCACGTATTAATTGGCAGACCAGCTACGACATATCCGAAAAAAGCGCTTGCGTGATCTAAGTTACAAGATACGCAAGACTGAACTGCGGATGCGGAATAAGAAGGCCAAACGAGATATTCCCCGGCTAGAGGAAGAACTGCGCTCTCTCAGAAATGCATATGATCAGACCCTGAGGGGAAACATGCCAGGAGTTGTGAAAGACAACAAGAGGCCAGTTCAACCGCGTTTGTGCCCGATATGCAATGAAAGGCTCGGGAAGGGCTATCACATCTGCAAGCCGAGGCACCTTTTGCCCGCCACCCGGCGCAGCAACACTCCAATCGACAGCAAGCAGCCAGCTCGCGTCCAGGTTAGCACCGACTGACATGGATGCATAGGTGTGAATGCGTGTTCGCTTCCCCCACTGTTTGTGCGTCATTTTGAAAAGTGGAACACGGTCTCCTCCTTTTCTCCCTAATTAGGAGATCCCGCCTTCTAGGCTCATGGCATAGAAGAACCCACAGGCCCTGCAGCGAGAAGGCAGACCTAAAGAAATATTGAGTCCAAACAGGAATTGCATTCGCTTCTTCGCATCCAAAAAAACCACAACCAGTGCCTACCTCAATTGTTTCCGGTTACCATCGCAGTTGCAGACTTTTTTTAGGGGAAGCGTCAGCCAGAACTTGATATTTTGTTTGCCGTGGCAAGGAACCTGATAAATGAATGCACGAGGTTGCGCCGCTCCGGCTCCTCCATACCGGCTATCTGGCTGTCTGTCATTCGGAAGCTTCTTCTGAGCACGCTTGACACCAGCTTGTCCGTGTCTTCAAAATACTTTCTTGTGGATTTTGCATTCAGGGAGTCGAGCTTTCTATTTCTCTCGTCGTTCATTTTCAATATCGTCTTGACCTCGTCATTTTTGAGAGCATCATACACGGTATACTCTCTGCCATTGTGATGGAAGACGATATGCTCCACGGCAAAGCCCTTACCGAACATTCTGCTTATTACCTTTCGTGATCTCTGCTCTCATGCTTGCAAGAAACTCCAAGCCAGAATATGTGCGGGGGCTTGACATTGGGATGAGAATATACATACTATCAAACGCTGTCGAGATTGGGAAGTTGAGCACTCACGCAAGGTAAGTATACAGCCCAACAAATGTTATAGTCTGCCCGGCTTATGCTTCCAAGTGGTCGAAAGCCGTAAACGCTCCATAACCAAGATGCTTACCTATCGTGCAATACTCACGGCGCTGCTTGCCCTGATATCCTGGGTCTTTACCGGAAACGCCGGTCAAACTACAATAATCACAATAGTCTTCAGCATAACTGCGACTGCGATATACTACGTCCATGAGAGGGTCTGGAATAACATAGGGTGGGGACTCTATGGACAGAAAAATGAGGGCTGAGCAAGACACCCTCCTCCTATGCATTTCCTGCGGGACGTCTGACAAAACCAAGGTGTGTACTAGAAGGATTGGCTATGGTTCCAGGAAAAGATGCTGTCCAATCTGAGGCGAAATATACTGTTTTTGTGAGACAAATTATCATCCGCTGCCAGCCAACTTGACAATACCTATCGGAGTATATGTGTACATCTGCAGAAAGAACAAAAAAGTGCAAGGTTGCCTCACGCGGAAGAGAGAGAAGGTGTAGGAGAAGAAGAGGAAAAGGACTACTAGTAGGCAGTAGCCTTTTTGAATTCCTTCTTTATCTTTGCAATGACGATATCCGCCGCAGACGGTCCAAGCAAGAATTTCAGCTTGGCCTCCAGCCTGTCAGGATAGGCAATCATTGCATCTCTGTCCATTCCAAAGTCTCTCAGCAATATGGAAAAGATAAGCTCCGAAACTCCCTGGCCGAGTGCCTCGTTCAAGCCGGCGCGGATGACTTCGATGCTTCGCTCATTGGTCCACTCTTTTAGCTCACCATTTCTGTGTGCAGTGTTCTGATGGGAGTTGAGCAACATCATGATGTATTTGAGGGGCATCCTGTCAAAAATCTCAGTGGTATAGCAGCACATCGCCTCGATTGTCCCCTTGTAACTGTCAGAGACCAAGGCCTCATAGTCTACAAGGCGCTGCTGGTGCATCTCTGACACGAGGAAGGTGTCGGCCGGCATCCCAATGCCGACAAAGCCCTTGATGTTTTCCCTTCCGCGCTTTTTTTCTGCAGCTGAAAATACCTTGGCCCACTGCTCCAGCAGGATGTGGCCCCTCACTCCGGGATCATAGAAAACGTCCTTGTTGATTATCGTAAGTGCCCCAGATTCGATGTGGTCTTCAACATGGAATCCCAGTCGTGAAAACTGCTGCACAGTTGCAGTCTGGTTCTGGCCGGCTACATAAACAACTACATATCCTTTTGAAATGTACTCCATCACCTTGACTAGAATTTGAGGCTGCCAAGGCTGATGCTCGTTCGCAGCGTCAGCATCAAATACATAGATGGAATGAGAGTGCCCCAATACCATCATTGCAAGATTCCGAAAAGACATAAAAACGTATTTTCAAGCGCCCCAGTCGGCAAATGACTGAAAAATAATCCCTAATTGAAAATATTTAGGCAGGCCCGGCAAGGTAGGGGAAGAAGGAGAAAGAGAGCGGGGGCTCTAGAGAGGCCGCATACCTCTAGCCGATGCGCTTTATCAGATAGGAAAGGCCAACGCGTGTGCCCTTGTTAGCGTCCTCCTCTACTCCCAAAAAGCTGACGCCAAATTCCCGCGGGAGCCTGATTCCCCTAATGTTCCGCATGGAGAGCATGTCGAGCAAATAGTCTGTTGCTGATGAAGCGGAGGGGATTGGCAGGTATCGCCTGAAATCGTCGATGATGGGTTTTATCGCACCTTCTTCTGAAGACCACTCTGTGACCCACCGGCCAACAGCGACATCAGGGGTCACCATCCTGAGCTCGTCATGGAACGGCGTCGGGTCGTCGAAGCGAAAGAGCGTGTCCGTCAGGGCTGCTACGTCAGACCTTCCCCTCAGCATGTTTGCAAATGAGTACCGCATGTCCACCTCGCCGTCCTCGTAGTTAAAGTAGAACAGCTGAGACCGCGGCGAGATCGCAGAGTCCGACACCAGCATGCCTTCCCAGGTACCGGCAAGCTCTCTCCCGGTGGGGACGTGGCTCAGCTCGTCGCTGTCAAAGAGAGTCATGAGGTCCTGCTCGGTCATAAAATCAACGTCGTACACTCTGGACATGCTGAAATTGAACAGTTCACGGCCCCTTCCAAAACTTCCGAGGAACGCCTTTCCGATTATCGTGTTTTCGTCCACCATTTTCAGCAGATCGTATGCCGTCGAATACGGTGCATCTACGTACTCCAGGTGGATCACACTGCCGTAGCCCGGAATCTCCTTTTCCCTGGCTACGCTCTTTGCATCCACTACCTGGGGCTCAAAGGGGTGGGTAATCCCATCCATTGCGCCAGAACTACCGCTGCTACGCCTGAACCTCTTGTAAAAGCCTCCAAAGTAGCGTAGAGCCATAGTCATGACGTCGCTGTCCCTGCCGTAGAAACCCTTCCAGAAGAGGTTGTTCTGAATCTTTAGGGTCTTTGGGTCAAACTTCCAGTTGTGTCCGACCGTCAGCTTTTCCTCGGCAGAATTTGCGAGCAGCGGGAATAGTTCTTTCCTGTGGTCGGTGATTGCAAACATTTCCCCGATCCTCTCTGCGCCGCAGAACCTTGGCTGCAAAACGTCGCAAGTATTTCCAAGCGAACTGCCGGAGCCACTCGCGTTCCATTTATTCTTGGCGGCTGCTGCTACTAATATCCTGTCGGCGGTTATCGTGGCAAGAGCCATCACGGTCAGCTGGGGATTTACCCCAAGCGGCGTCGGAAACACGCTTGCGTCGCAGACGTAGAGGTTGTCAAAGCCGTATACTTTGCAGTCAGAGTCCACGACACACGATTTGGCGTCATTACCCATTCTGTTGCCTCCCTGAGGGTGGGCGGAGCCCAGCATGAGCCCGTCGGGATTGTCCCTGACTGCGTCTTTGAGTGCCGGAATGTCTGCCTTGGTCCTTATCTCCGGCATGTCCCTGTGGGATGTGATAAGTGACTTTGCGCCCACGCTGAACCACATCCTTGCAAGTATGCCCATTCCCCTTGCCATGTCGTCGATGGTCTGGGGCGAAAGGTTGTAGACTATTTTCGGGTTGCCGCTGTACGACATCAGCACAGAGCCGGAGGGCTCGTCGCGTGTCATGATCCCTGCCATGGCAAAGTACGCATAGTTTTCCATCATTTTCCTGTGGTCAAGTCCCATGCTCGGGATGGCCAGCGCCATCTGGAACACAGGCAGAAATATGCTTTCAATCAGAAAGCCGCCCTTCTCGACGCCGTTGGTGACGCCGAACTCATGGCAGGTATACGACATCGGGATGCCCCTGTTGCCATGAATCTTGTCATCAAATACGCCCATGACAAATGGCGCGGGGTGCAGCGCCAGGCCCTTGCCGACGTTCTTGCCACCTATCCTTGACTTTTGAAGCAGGTTAGAAGATGCAATGGCGCCGGCAGATACGATGACTACTTTGGCGTTTACGCGGATCCTGAACTTTTCATTGCCGGCAGCGTCTACGAATGTCCCGTCTACGCCCGTGGCAACTCCGCCCTCATAGGTAATCCTGTCTGCGCGGCAGTTGCAGTACGCAGTATAGTCAGTAGATGGGTCTGCAAGTGAATCGTGGATGTAGGTCACAAGCATGCTCTGTTTCGTGTCATAGTGGCATCCGAGGTGGCAAAAGCCGCACTTTACGCATGAAGAAAGGGAAGAGTCTGTAAAGGAAGGCCCGCAGTTTCTGTGGTTCCTGTAGTGCAGTATGGGCTTGCCTTCGACTCTGAATTCTTGGCAGGCCTTCATGAGTTTTTTCGCATTTTCGTTCAGCTCGTCGACTGTGACCTCTGTCACATGGATAGCCTTGGAGACTTCATCGTTGGCTCTGTCCCATTCATCCTTGCTGATTGATACGCCCATCTCCTGCCACTGCTTGACTACCAGTTCTGGAATCCTAAAGCAGACCGCATCATTTATCACCGTCGAGCCTCCTAGGCATGAACCCTGCGCAACGGCGATGCGCAGGTTTGAGGTAAAGTTGGCCCCCGCGTTCTTCCACAAAAGCGGGATCATGTCCGCCTCCCGCTGGTTCATCGACTCGCCGTCATAGTAGCCGCCCCGCTCCAGCATGACCACCGACTTGCCGGCCTTGGCCAGCTTTGCAGCCAGCACGGCGCCGGCCGCCCCGGAGCCAATGACGCAGACATCGACGGTCCTGACAATGTCAGAGGTCACTACTTTATAGTTCTCGGCCCGCTTTCCGAAATTCTCTATGCCGTGGATTGCTGAATCTTTCTGCATCTCTACTTCTGCGCCTCCCATGCCAAGTGATGCTTGTGGTCCAAATCCCTTGGACGCAGGGGAACTTGGGGACCATCATAGCCTATTTCGCGCCATGAATTGTCCCTCGTGTATACAACCCATGCATTTATGGAACTGGTGAGAAGGGAAAAAACTCTTGCAAAATCATTGTTGCTGACTGCTGCTACGTCGCCCAGCCCGGCAAATGCCGCCAGGGTCCTGTCCATATTGCGCAGGTATGGATCCTGTTCTGGCCCGGGCTTTTTTTCAAGCGCATCCAGCACAATGTCAAAGTGGCCGTCGGATTTACCGCCAGACCTGACGCCTTTCACCGGCTCTGTCCTTGCGATTATCTCGCCCCTCGAATTTCTGACTACAAAGTAGAGGTCGACGTTTCCCTCCACCACAGCTTCGCCGAACTGTTCGGATGAAAATGATATTTCAAACGAACCGTCTGGTTTTACCCACTCTCCACCAAGCAGGTCATCATTATGATCTTCGAAAAAGCCCTGATCGCTGTCAACCGCAAAAACCTTTACGTTGCTCACCGGCGTGCCCGCCGCATCCTTTACAGTTCCCCTGACCACAAAATGTTCTTTTTCTGCTGCCACGGGGTTTGAACTAGGAGCGTATTATAAATCGATTCTGGTTCTCTCTACCACCTCTTGCTGGAAAATAATACCATGGAATAATTTTTCTACCTGCCGCCAGCTTGTTAGCCGGTGCCCCCTTTTTCAGACGATCTAACAACGTCGTCTTCTCCATTGTTCTGGTTCTCTCACAGGGCAAGGCGCTACCAGATAGAGAGCTCTGGCTTTGAGAATGTCTTTACATGGCAGAACAACAACATGGTCATGTGGGACTGGGACCGCTGCTCCATTAGCGTCGGCAGGCTGCTGAAAAACGGCAAGATAAGGTTCGTTGTAAGGAGCGAGACCAATCGCAATAGTGAGTTCATTGGCAGCAAGCCCGTAAGCCTGAGGTTCATGCTTGCAATAGATGCCGGGAGCATCCAGGAACCCTGGGAGGAAGAATACTCCATCACTTCTAGGCGGAAAAGCCTCGCCAGCCTTGCCAGCAAGAAATATTCCCGGTGGGTCTTTAGCTTGGATGGACGGTACTGGATATGGGAGTGGGCAAGAAAGGGCAAAAGCATCAAGTCCAGCAGGCTCTACAAACTATATGAAGCAATCCGAAAGTCATTTGAGGCGCCCGGCGACCTGCACAACTATGATGACGACAACAACAAGATTCTGAGAGCGGCGGACCTTGATGCCACGACGGACAGCAAAGTATTTCCTGTTATCTACCAGCCGGCAGTAGACTCGCTTGGCAACTTTTTGAGGGAAATGCATCTTGCCAGAAAGACTCTGCCGGATGGCTCTAGGGAATTGGAAGTCTCGCTGGTCTTTAACAACGAGCAGCTGCGCAAATTCAGTCTCTTTGGGATCCTGGACAAAGCATACAGGGAATTCCGGCTACAGAAGTACGGACGGATATTTGACATCGAGACATTTACGATAAGGCTGGCCAAGGCCGGCGACCTGAGCCAAGCTGGCAACTATTTCAAGTTCAAGAACATCTATAGCGACAGGTATGGGCTTGTTTATGACACAATTCATGGTGATCCGGCTGGACAGCCCAGGCCGGTAAAATACTTCCTCAATAGTCAGGACCATCCAATCGTCTTTGTAAACACTTCAAATCATGCGATGGCCGAATTTGACAATAATACTTCATTGTGGAAGTGGGAGTATGTCCCCTGGGACGACAAGGCTCCGATAAAGGTCGGCACACTTTCAAGAAAACAGCTGGACGAGCGCTACCAGAAAAAGCTTGCCAAGGCAGACTCTGCAGGCAACATTGTATGATTGAAGGTACAGGAAAGTGGAGAAAGTGTTTTAGTGGTAATAGTAGTCTCGGCCACCCAGCTATTTTTCGTGATAGCTAGATGCCGCCAGTTTTCTCCCTCTACTTTATCATCCGCTTGCCCTTTATTCTGTCATGGGTACTTGGCTCTTCTGTATTTGAAACGGGAAATGATGGATTGCTCGCCTTTCTGGTGGGTTTGGCCGTTTCGTCAAGTTCCAGCGCTTTGGCATCGTCTACATCAACGGGCTTTGAAATTTCCCTTTTGTTGCTCATGTGAACTGAATGCCTTACATGCGCTTTATAGGGTGTATTAGCAGGAGAGCGGGCTCTAGGAAGCAGCCTTGTCATCGTCGTCTTCTTCTTTCCTTAAATGGCTAAAGTTGGTGCCAAGGCCCGAAGGCGCTGGACGCGGATCCGACGCGATTTCTTGTACGTTCACATCCTGCGGAGCATCGTCCTCATCTTCTTTCCTACCCATCTCCCGGCCCATGTTCCTGTTCGGCGATTTTTCTCTGTAAGGGTTTGATCCCATGGATATGGATGGAGTCTATCGCTTATAGGCAGACCAGTTCCCCAGATGTTCTATGCCAGTATGGAAAATTGTCAAAGGTCGTAACAATTGATGGAGACAAGGAAACAAAGGTAGGCAACGGTGCGACCTTGTGGACTCCTACTCACAAGACTATGACGGATAACAGAGAGACGGTTACCTAAGAAATAGTATTATTGATTCTAGAACAACTTGCCATCCTATATTTCTATCATGGTGTGCCGCCTTGTACTGACATGAGCGAAAATCCGGAAGAAAGGAACAGAGATTCTAGAAAGGCGTCAGATAGCAATATCGA
>DATEIL010000223.1:0-17659 GCA_035279085.1 Nitrososphaera sp. | reverse complement strand
GCTTCTAAAGAGCTCATATAGTTGGGGCCGGACTCCTCAAGACTCTCTGTTTTCTCTAGCATTTAGATGGATACTTGACAGGGCTGCGAATGCAGGCCAAGCAGAATTTTTGGAAAAGAATGTTGGTTATTGTATATCTTTTTACGGTAAGGTTAATGAGCCGATTTAGTTCGAGATAGGGCGCTTCTTGGTGTTGGCCTGATAGACATGGTGGCAGATTTGCGCTTCAGAGGTGGGTTAGGCAAACGGGGGTTGATGTTTGTGCCGTACTATGGGATGACCCGGGCATTTATTGCAAATTATAGTTCCTGGCGTGAGTACGCCCGGGAAGGCAGGATAGCTGAAGTCGCTTCATCATTGTTGAGCCATGAAAGTCTTCACATTGCAATAAATCGCGTTTCGCTAAGGGCGTCAGCTCGTCTGGACAATCTGTTTGGCCGGTCGGACAAATGGGAACTTTACACGCATGGCCTGGGAGATCTGAACGTCATAGCTGGCAGCGTGGGCCCCGTCTTTTCTCAAGGCAAGGCTGCAAAGAAAAAGAAGAGAAGAAAGAAAAAAAATATTGTAAAGAAGAAAGGAGATAATGATGCTAGTGCTACCTGAGCCCGCCAAACTTTAGGACGGTTTCCGCCTTCTCCCTTACGCCCTTTTCAAAGTCCGTCATGTCGATGGTATTGATGGGATCCATGACGCGGTATTTCTTTCCCTGGTTTTTCCTTGAGCTTTTCTCGTCCTTTTGCTTCAGCTCGTCAATAATGTGGTTTCTCAGCTCGTCCGGACATATCGCTGAATTCTGTATTACACTTAGCGATGCCTCGACCATCTCGTTGAGGTGAGCCGCTCCCTTTTCCTCATGGAAGTGCGGGTTTCTTGTCTCTATCTGAAATATCTCCACTCCCTTGTCCATTGCTCTTGGATAGGCGGAGGGAAGGATGCCACCAAATTTCTCAAAAATGTCGACAAATTCGTTACACTCGATGGAATAACCGCTTGAATAGTGGAGGCATTCGGCCAGCGTCATTGAAAGCGCATGTTCTCCTGCGTTGCCAGTCTTTATTACCTCTGTTTCAAATCCTGTAATTGCCGCCAAAAGCGAGTTGAGGTTCCTGTTCGTGATTTCAGACACCCTACCCCACTTTGAAAATTGCAGCGAATTGTTCCTGACCTTTGGCTTGAAGACCCATGACACCCTGACGTTGCAATAAGGAGTGCTTGACATGCCAAAACCTGCAGCAAAGATCTTTACGTATTCATTGACGGCTCCCGGGACATAGTTGTCGCTGTCGATAAAGCCGACGTAGTCCTTTCCATACATCTTTGCAATCATCAGGCCCAGGACCATACCCTCTGCCTTGCCGCTTCTAATCCTGCCTCCTTCGTCTAGTATTGACGTATATCCTACTTTTTTTAGGACTTCTGCAAGGCCCCAGTCCTGCTGGTGGAGGATTATCATCTTCTTGTCCATAAAGCGCCCAAGTTGCCTTATCGCCTCTGCCTCCATTGTAAACCTGTCAACAGGCGACCTTGAGCTGTTGGATACAATTATCACAAGGCATTCATTTGGAATCCCGGAGAGTACGCCCTCCAACAGCTTGAGTTTTTCGTTCTTCATCGGTATAACGATGGCCAGATCGTGCAGGATATTGGAAATCTCATCATAATCAAATTTCTTTATTGTCTGGTGTGAGGTAAGGAAACCCTTGGACTTTCCAGAGTCAAGCTCGTAGATCCGCTGGACTGTGTGGATGCTTACCGCCCCTAGACGCTCTGTATATCTTGGAAAGTCGAGCTTCACGAGGTTAGTCTAGCTTGATGTTTTAAATAGTTTGGTGCAGTAAATAGCCGCCTGCTGCTGCGGCAGCTGGGTAAAAAGATCCAGCAAAACCATTTAAGACTATTGATATCCGTATTTCCTTCAGTTACGCTGAAAAAAAGGTGGTTGCAAAATAGCTCGTACTTTAGATGGAATCCATACCGCACTTTCATATGTCAAAGACAGCCTGCAAAACACACGGATAATCAAAGACGACGTCAATTATGAGGGATTTGTGTTTGCGCTGCTGAATCCTCCTGTGCCTTTAGGGGGAAATATCACGTCCATTGACATCTTTGTTGACGATATCCCGGTTCCGCGGAAGGACACGTATATTGCCACGAGCGAGGATATGGTCAATGCCACGGCACTCTCGGAAGACAGGCCGTTGTCATTCAAGCCTTATCAGAGTGCCAGATTCCTCGTGATCAAGGAAGGAGGCCTTGACGAAGCAAGGAACCACGCGATAACTGTGATTAGCAAGATGCAGGGATTCGAGCAAGTAGTCATCCCCTTCAGGTTCTCTGACAGGGTATCGCGCAGGCGCGGATCCATTGTCTTTGAGGGGACCCGGCACGATCATCTGCCGCGCGGTGAAGACGCGACCAACTTTGGCAATTACAGGGCACCACTTGTCCTGTCGGGTAGGAAGGCGTACGTTGTATGCTCCTCAAACGGCTCGCTTTCGGCAAATTGGACTTGGATGGGTGTCACCTATGATAACGGAGGGCTGTACGTGCCGCCGGTCCGAGTCTTTGGAAGGACCATTGTCGAGCTCTCAATGAATGACGGTGTGCGCCGCCGGCTTCCCAATTTTGTAGTTGCGTCAAAGCATGAAAACGGGGTACTGGAGACACAGCACGAACTGGCAGGCCTCTCCATTAGGAGGAGGCTTGTAGTTCCGTCCGATACCCGGGGCTTTATCATGTCACTCGACATGAGGCTTGCCGGGCCTGCCGCCGCTGCAACTGCCTCTTCGAAGGGCGGTTCAAAGCGAAAACAGGCCGTAAAGAAACGCAAGATACGGATTCACTTTTTGATAGACGGCAACATTACAAGCTATGGCCTTGCGGCAGTATCCCATGCAAGCCTTGCCAACTTGAACCGTGAGCACAGGTGCCTGCAAATAAGCAGCGTCCAGCAGGACGGAATTGACCTAAAGTATTTTGGGACAATAGGAGTTGCTCCCAAGAGCCTGAAACCCAGCAGGGTCATAACGGACTCGTTCGACAATGACTTGGAAATCTCCTATGACTTTGACCTCGCTGAAGGGGAACACTTCGAGATGGCACTCGTCGGAACAGGCAGCTTTACCTCTCGAGAGGATTGTCTTGACGAATTCTTGGATCTGCGCGACAACTTCCGAAAACTTGCACAGACGACTGAAGACTCGTTCAGACGCCATTCATCCGCCACACTGTCCATGGCAACATCGCAGAACCGGGGAACGCTGTCGAGGCTAATCATGGCTTACGAAAAGACAAAGACTTGCCTCCAGTACCTAAAGACTCGCTACGACGGGCTGGGCGAGGGAATATGCGCAGGTCTTCCGCGGTTTCCAAACTACTGGGCAAGGGATACTGGATGGACGCTGCGAGGATATCTGGCCATTGGGGATTATGGCTTTGCAAGGGCGGCCATCCGCAACTTTCTGCGGCACCAAGCGGCCGCCACATCAAGGACGGCGATTAGGGGGGAACTGCCCATGATAATAAGCGGCAAGGCGTTCCTTCATAGCACTACCTTTGGCTCGGCCGATTCTACCTTTCTATTCCCGCCAGCAATTCTGCAATATGCCCTGGCAACAGGGGACCTGGAATTTATCAAAAGTCGATGGCAGTCTGTCAGGGACTTGGTGGAATGGGGCTTTCTTAAAGATATTGACGGGGACGGACTGGTTGAAAATGATTTCACGGGCGTTGCAGAAAAAATGGCCATACGAGACTCGACATGGATGGACCACATCGACAGGAGAAAAAGCGCAAACGACATCCAGGCATTATTCCTTGGGAGCCTTGATGCGGGTGCAAGACTTGCAAATCTGGTTGGAGATGATGCCAGTGAAGAGAAGTGGAAGATAGCATGCGGCAAGCTGCGTGACAAGATTGACAGTATGTATTGGAATCCGGAGTCACAGTATTATTATGACACAATTAGGAAGGATGGTTCAAGGGACCCGAGCATTCGACCAAATGCCCTTGTACTTTTGATGACTGACGCAGTGAGGGACAGTGCCAAGGCAGAAGCGGTGCTCTCGCGGATTGAGCAGGTAGACATGACGACTGGATGGGGTGTAAGGACGCTAAGCTCGGCCGATCCAGGCTACCGGCCTACGCTGTACCACGACGGGGCGGTATGGCCACTGGTGACAGGATGGGCGGCCATCAGCGAAATAAAGTACGGACGGAAAGAACAGGCCCTGGCATATCTCATATCGATGGCGGAAAGGATATTGTCTGAAAATGGCATGTTTGCCGAGACTTACAGGGGAGACAGGCCCGAACCTTTTAACTCCTGCATACTTCAGGCCTGGTCGGCTGGAATGTATGCTTGGGCATTTTCAGAAATGATGTTGGGGATGACTGTGGACCTTGTTCACGGTAGAATCCAGATCGAGCCCCAAATATCCGATCACCTTGGGACAGAAAGTTCTGCGCCGCTCAAGGTAGAGTATCCGCTGGCCACTGTAGATGGTCCCTCATTCTTGGAAGCCACAATCGATCCGAGCAACCGAAAAATCTCTGCATCCTTTAGGGGCAGGCAAAGGCCGGTCATACTGAGCGACTCTTATACGCTGAACCAGCTGAACCGTTGAGAGTATGTTAGGATACCATATTACCCAAAACTAATAGAGCAGCACTTTTTTCATTTTTGCAGTTTTGGCCGGCTTTGAGGGCATACTCTATATCTCGTTGCTCATAGTCTTTGCCAAGCTGTTCGAGGAGGTCGCAGTAAGGCTACGGCAGCCTCCTATCGTCGGCTATATCATTGCTGGAATCGTTTTGGGCCCGGCGGTACTTGCATGGGTCCACCCCGCGGACGAAATCACGCTGTTTATACAAATCGGCATCTTTTTCCTGTTCTTCCTGATTGGGCTTGAGGAGATCGATATCCCAGGCATTTTCTCTGTGCTGAGGAAGAGGCTGTTTTTGGGTGCGACGGCAGGGTTTGTAGTCCCCTTCGTCCTGGCCGTGCCTGTACTGTTTTTCCTGACGGATCTGGAACCAATCCCGTTATTGGCACTGGCGAGCGTCCTTGGCATTTCGAGCCTAGGTGTTGTCGCCAAGATACTCATGGACTATGGCAAGCTAAAGGAGCCGCTGGGCCTGGAAATCTTTACCCTGACTGCGGTACTGGAATTCATTGGCCTGCTCGCGGCGAGTGTATTTATCCAGCTGGCGCACCCTGCGAGCTTTGCCGAGACCATCGATGCGATACTGACTCCATTTGGAGTCGCACCATCTAACGCTACTCTGACTGCACCCAATGCTACAGGGACATCGACGACTACAACGAGTACCTCCATTCCAGTCATTGGGGGAACGGATGCCATGCTTACTTTTGACGTGCTTGCATTTGCGTGGATGCTCATCCGCATGGCTATTTTCTTTACTGCAGTCACGATCTTTGGGCTCAAGGTTCTACCGCGGATAATGCTTTTCGTGCGCTCGCATCTCCGCGTAAAGCAGATCTATTTTGGCATGTTCATTGGCATAATACTTTTAATTTCATATTTTGCAGAAGCAAGCGGAATCCATGGTGCCATCGGCGCACTGCTTCTCGGCGTCTTGTTTGCGCAGATCCCGAAAAAGGATTACGAACAGGAAGTTGACGGGCTTCGAAAAATGGCAAATGGCATATTCATACCCATATTTTTTGCAGGTATCGGGATATACTTTAGCTTTGGCTTCCTGAGCCTTCCGTTTTACCTAATTGCTGCAGTTTTGGCAGTAGTCACGTTCGGCAAATTCGCCGGCTCCATTCTGGCAGCCGCCATTGCAAAGTTACGGCCCATTCTGGCCGTTGGAACAGGGGTGATGGCCAAGGGTGCCATAGACCTGGCGCTCTTGCTCTCCCTGTTATCAATCGGCCTTATCAAGCCTGACTTGTTCTCGCTGGTCGTATTTGGGATCGTTGTCATGACACTTGCAAGTTCGGCCACGCTAAAGAGGGGCTTCTCACTCAAATCTAGCTCTGCCAGCGAAGTGACAAAGAGCGTGTCGCTGGAAACCGCTTCCGAAAGCCTGTCGCCATTGTATGCAAGGACCGTCCTGGGCGAATTGCGGGTTCGTAGCGTCCATGTTGAAGATCCTCCGACCGTTTATGGAGAAACCTCTATTCGCGAACTGGCGGATAAGCACAGGGAGCACCATAATCCGGCGTACGTCGCAGTAACGCGTCAAGGGTCTTACCTTGGCATAGTGACTCCCGAACAGTTCCACGCGATTAGGCGGGAAAACTGGAGCGAAGCCATAGTAAACGATATCTCCCTCCAGCATATCAGGGCAGTCAAGATGGATGACTACCTGTATGATGTTGTCGAGTACATGGCGCTGCATGACCTTGACCTGGTGGCGGTGGTGACCGATGACGACATGCGGGTGATTGGCGGTGTCATGCGGAAAAATATTCTTGACCATTTATCCAAGGTCTAGTGCATATTTCAAGATACATGTACGCGCACGTATGTTCTGCGATTGATAAAAGCATAAATTATCTGTGAGAAGGATGGTACTGCTAGACCAAATGCCTTTGCTATATACTCCTCAGGATGCAAACAAGGCACTTCCTGAAGTAAAGAGGATGTTTGCAAAAATCACTGCTCAAAAGAACAAGGTGGTAGCGATCCAGCAAGAGATTCAAATGGTAATTGACTCCGGGAATCCCTTCAACACATTCATTGAAAAGAAACAACAGCTGAACTCCATGGTCACGGAACTCTACCGTCTGATTGAACAGCTTGAGGGGATTGGGGTTATGATAAAAAGCGTTGACGAAGGTCTTTTGGACTTTCCTTCAAAGCGCTTTGATGAAGAGGTATGGCTTTGCTGGAAGGCTGGCGAGGACGAAATAAAATTCTGGCATGGCAAGGACGAAGGTTTCATGGGACGCAAACCGCTTGAAACTACCGGCATGATAGAACCTTGAGCCCTCCTCCAATTGACGCAGCAGAGTTTGACGCTCACAAGGATCTAACTTCGGTAATTACTCAGTACCTCTGTAGAAACCGCGATAAGGCATTCTCTGCAAGGGAAATTGCGCAGGCTACCGGAATTTTGGAACAGGATGTCGTTAACGCGATGTTGAAATTGGGACTGTCAGATGTGGCAGGTAGACTGTCCGGAAGAAGGCGGGAATTCCAAATAGAGGACGTTACTGTCAATGGCATTATTTACTATCGATGTATGGCGCATGGGTGAAACAGAAAACATACAAACCCCGGCCGCACCATGATTTTCAGTCACTTGCTTTCCAGCTGGACTCGGGCAATTCGGGTAAGGTTCTTGCTTGCCTCAGTCATTGCCGTGAGTACGGGCCTCAGCATTGCATATTGGAAGACTGGGCAAGTAGACTTCATAGAAGCAGGCCTGACATACATAGGAGTGATTTTTCTACATGCCAGCGTTGACCTGCTAAACGACTACTGGGATCACAAAACGGGCATTGACGACGCTACTAGCAGGACAAAGTTCAGTGGGGGGACCGGAGTTCTGCCAGAAAAACTCCTTGCGCCCGGAGCTGTCTATCGTGCAGGACTCATTTTTCTCATACTAGGTGCGGCAATAGGCAGTTACTTTGTCGTGACGAAAGGCATTGCAGTTGCGCTCATTCTCGGCTTTGCCGTCGTGGCCATCTACTTTTACTCAACGAGCGTTGTAAACGCGGGGCTGGGAGAATTCTTTGTTGCGATAAAGGGATCAATGATTGTTTTGGGAACATACTATGTGCAGACTGTGACTGTCGATGCGTCAGCGGCACTAGCCGGAGCGATAATTGGGCTGCTCTCAGCTACAGTTCTTTTCATTAATGCCTTTCCCGACTATGTCGCCGACAAAGCGGCAGGCAGGCGGACGCTTGTCATAGTCTTGGGGAAAAAAACTGCTAGCAGGCTCTTCCCTCTCTTCTTTGTCGGCGCGTATGGAATGGTTTTGACGGCAATCGTTCTGGGCTATGCCAACCTTTACGCCCTGGCTTGCTTCCTTTCCCTTCCCTTTGCGATAAAAGCATCCCTTCTGGCTGGTCGGCAGGCAGAGGCCGGCGACCTGGTGCCGGCGATGGCTTCGACTGTGATGTATTCCCGGGTGACAGGCGCCGCGCTTGCACTGAGCTTTCTATTCTGACATTCTCTGCCGGGATCAGAGCCAGACATCAGCTAGCAGTCAGCGCATACGTGATGGTACGTATGCGCATGCGCGCGGAGTAGGTGTGAGAAATGGGATGGGGATTGTTACAGTCCTGCGCTTTCGATTAAGGTGATGAGCTGGTCGTACTGCTCTATGAATTTCTTGCCCTTTACTGTTATTGCTATCAGCCCACTGACCCTGTGGATCATCCCCTTCTGCTCCAGCTCCACAAAATGGTTCATCATTTTGTCGTATGATAGCCGCGTAAAGTGCTGTACATGTGTTGGTCTGGCAACTTCGTTGTGAATGGTGTCCTCTTCAATTGCACACAGGATCTCGTAAAACAGCTGAAGCTTATGTCGCTTTTCTTGCTTCAATCTCCACTATTCTCCTGTTAAATATTCTATGCATCACGTAGGCAAAAGCGGCAAGCCCCGCTATCCTTGCCAAGGCGGAGCCTACAAATGCCACGGTGCTGTTGTCAAAGTACGCAATAACAAGCGAGTACTGCTCAAGCCATAAAAGCGCAAAGGCGGCAGGCACATAGAGCAACCTTAGATTTGCGGCCTTGACAAGCGAAACTACCGTGCTCTTGAATATGTAGCCTATTACAATTATGTCAAATAGCCGCATGAAAAAGCTCATGTCCGCAAAACCCGTGTAATTAAAGTACGGCTGTGCAATGAGGACCGAAGTGGGAGCTATGAAGGGCACTGCCACCATCAGCAGGGGCAGGATGGTAATGGCTACGTCCCGCGAAACATGACTTCGCCTGTCACCGGCGGAATTTTTGTAATAGTATGAAAGTGCAATTAGTGCAAATGCTTCTGCCTGGAGCAGCATCTGGATCCAAAAGAACGCAGGATGCAAGATAGGATGAGACATAAAGAGAACGCTAGCAAGTTCAAACAGGTACGATGCCCCGAGGAAGGCAAAGCCTACAGGCAGTCCTAAAAGATAGCCAAAACCTGCAAAGGTATATGACCTGAAAAAGCTGCGCGATATAAGCAGGGCCAGCGCCACGCTGATCGCGGTTACGACTGCTGCCAGTCCACTAGCTACTCCCGGACTCAGTAGCTGGTAGTAATTGAGCACGTTCGGATCCAGGACTGCCATTGCCATTACGCCTTGTATTTCGTCAAATCTGCTCATAAGCCTTGCTCCCTTCAGGGGAGCGCGGCAGGCTCGATCTATTTATTACCAAATCTCGCCCATCAATCCCGTCCATTGTCATCAACATCCGCACCATCAGCCTCTTCGCCGTCATACAGGTCTATTCCCGGTCATGCCTCGCCAGAAGGAACATCCAGGTACCTGGAATACGCCGACTCTATGGGCGTTCCTGCGGCACACTTTAAGAGATTTGATGGCCTTTACCTTTCAAGCCTCGGCATGGGCACCTATCTCGGTGAACCAAATCAGGAGGATGACAGAGCCGTTGAGGACGCGGTCTTGAAGTCCGTCATGTCAGGCACGATAAACGTGATAGACAGTGCAATCAACTACAGGGCGATGAGATCGGAAAAGAGTATTGGCAGGGCGCTTCTGCGCCTGGTGGACGAGAAAAAAGTCTCCCGGGATGAGATTTTCATCTCCACCAAGAATGGCTACATCACAAACGACGGTGATTTTCCGGGAGTCGACGTGATGGAATACCTGCAAAAAATGTACATTTCACCCGGCATAATTTCCGCAAATGACGTCAGCTCCGGCTATAACGTGATGAAGCCCGAATACCTCGCACGCTGCATCGACAAATCGCTGACCAACATGCACCTATCCACCATAGACCTTGTCTATATACACAACGCGTTTGAAAGCTGGAATCACGATGTTGACAGAAAGACCTTCATGTCGATGTTAGAATCCGCTTTTGGAGTTTATGAAAAATACCGCGATCAGGGCAAGGTACGGTACTACGGAATGGCAACTTGGACTTGCTTCAGGGTTCCACCGGGGAACGATGACTATCTCTCGCTAGAGGAGTGCGTAAAAACTGCGGAGAGAGTAGGAGGGGAGCGACACGGCTTTAGGTTTATCCAGCTGCCGTACAACCTTGCTTACAGCGAAGCACTCTTGCTCCGAAACCAGTCCGTCGGCGAAGAGAAAGACCTGACCATATTAGAAGCTGCGAACAGGCTGGGAGTCGGCGTATTTACGAGCATCCCGCTCTTTCAGGGCAGGCTCCTTCAGGCAAAGGTCCCAGACTACGGCGACCTGACCGAGCCTGTTTCAAAGCTCCTGCAGCTAGTACGCTCAAGCCCCTCGGTAATAGCTCCGCTTGTCGGACACAAAAAATCGGAACACGTTGAAGAGAACATAAGGATAGCGAAAAAGCCGCCACTTGCAGACGCCGAGTTTGCCAAAGTGGTGGAGTTGCTAAAAGGACAGCAGGTATGATAACGCATACACCCTGATATGCCTATAGCTCGGCAATCGCCTGCTCTATTGCACTCTTGTCTTCCGCATTTGGTGTTTGGGCCAGGTACATGGCCAAGTCCTCTTTAGCGCCGGCATTATTGCCTGTTTGCATCCTGACTATGGCGCGGTTTTTGTAAATCGGACCAAACCTGCCGGGATTTATCTCAATAGCCTTCGTGTAGTAGCTCTCGGCGGAGGCAAACTCATTTTTCTTTAGGAAATAGTTCCCAATACCTCGGTATGCCAAATAATAGCGCGGGTTTAGCTTAATCGCGGTCTCATAGCAGGAAAGCGCCTGGTGATTGCCAAGCTCGTTGTATATCCCTGCCAATAGGCACCATGCCTGCGCGTTGTCCTTGTCCAGTTCAACGGCCTTGAGAAGTTTTGCCACGGCTGCTTCGGTTTTTTTCTCCTGCCTCAGTGCCTCGGCCTCAAAGCACATCCTATTTGATTGGTGGAACTGCAAGATTTCCCCCTTCATCAGGTCCCTCATGTCGGCAGGCATCAAAAGTATGGTAGTCATTTCGTCCTGACTCCAGTCGTCTGCAAATTTGGCTTCTGGTATCGCGCCCACCGTGTCCGGCTCTGCGACATAAGTCAAAATCCTTCTTTCATCGTCGTTGTATCCCGACACGATCAGCGCATGCTGTATTACCCCTTGGATTCCTGGCATTACCACTATCGGCGGCAGGCCTTGGTCAATTCTCTTCTTGAGATCTTTGACAGAGCCCCTGTAAATGTACGACGTAAAACCTCTGCTCTCCGCAAGCTCTATCCCGCGGATAAGAACCGAGCCCTTCTGGGCCACTGCCGCCGCACCGCCTGAAACGCCGGCGAGATCCTCGCCCCAATACTTTGATACCACGTTTACTACCAGCGGTAGCATGGAATTTTCCTCCTCCTTGCTGACCAAGGGCAGGATTATTTCATGCTCGGGAGATTGCGATTCCAAAGGCATCAGGTCTTTCTATCATGCAAATAAAATCCTTCTTGTCAGAGGCCGGCGAAGCGTTCCAGCAACACCGTGCCATCGTTACCGCTCTTTTCAGGATGAAACTGGGTTCCAAAAATTGGTTTTTGTGTGTGAGTGAAAATCTCGTACTTGCAAGAATCCGAGCTTGCAAGGGGTACAAAGTCTGCAGGCAGGCGGGCAATGCAGAACGCATGACTTTCATAGACATCGATTACACTCTTGTCACCCGTAAGAAAAGTCCTCTTGTCTACGCTGACCCGCATCTGTCCCTGCATATGTGCCGGCATCTTGCGGATGGTCCCGCCCAAGGTGAGCGCAATAATCTCCGCGCCGTAGCAAATGCCAAGGAGTGGTTTTGCGCTATCAAAGCAATGTCTGATAATGGCGGAATTGGCAGAGTTTATCTCCTTTTTGTTCTTGCGCCTGCCCGATAGAATCACTCGCCCGCTATTGGCCAGGTCCGCGCTGGATACCTTGGAGTATTCGACGCGGATATTATCAAAGCCCAGCTGATCGAGGCCCGCTACAATATCGGGCGTGAATGGTGAGAGGTTATCCACGACGAGAATGGGAAGGTTCAGTACTGCTCAACCGACCCCGATGGAGATGTAGTGGTTTTCTATGATCCCGCCCTCTCCACTCAGGAATCCAAAGTTGACTCGGCTGTCCTGCTGCCATTCAAAGACCTTGCCCGCTCCCTGTTCAGGCCCGTACGTGCCGATAAATGCTTGGATCTTGGCTTCCATGTCTGGGAATTCTGATTCGAGCAAGTATGTTCCCTCTGCCTCTCTGAATGTTACTGGGGCCGATATCATGGTGGGCTTTACCACCGTAAGCGAGGCGTTAGTAAAGATGCTTTCCAGTTTCTGGATTCTGGCGTTCTTGTCAAGCACCGTAGTCTGGTTGTTGCCTCCAGTCCCGGGCTGGTCGACCGGGGTCACGCCTGACACTTTGAGCAGGTAGTTCTCAAACGCCTCTGCTGTTGAGTCGCCCAGACCCACGTAGTACGTGCCCGTCACCGAGGCCGCGCCCACCGCCGCTATCGTTCCTGTCTGTGAGACTACACCCCCTCCGGCATTGGAAGTATATACAGGGATGAAGTATACTTCAAAATCCCCGATCCTGTAAAGGATGTTCTCGCCGGTCCTCGGGTTGTTTAGAAGCGTCCGGAGGTTCTTGTAGTCCTTGTCCTTCTCTAGCGTTTCCTTGGCCCCTGTCGGCCCGAGCAACTTTACGGATGAATCGCTTGGCACGGAGAAGAACGTCATTTCACCCAAGGAATCCAAGTCGTTTCTTACAGTCATGTATCCAACAAGATTTTTTGTCTGCGAACCTCGCAGCTCCAGTGACTGGAATCCGACAAATTCGGGACTTTCAAAGCCCTGCGGCTTTGTCGTGATGTAATATGGAGGTATGCTCTTTGATGCATCTTCGGGAATGCTGTAGAACTGCTTTGCCTCAATGAAGGTCTTTGGATCCGTCACGTGGTAGACGCTGAACTGCGACACGGTCCAGATGAACATTTCCTCAGGATACTTGATCTGATCGCGGAGCCATTCAGGAACCGCACTGGTCGCCCCAATGTCCTGATACTCCTCCAGGAACATTTTTGAAAAGTAGTCGTCTCCCGTAATGAAGACCTGAACATCGCCGTCGTACGTGTCAATAAGCGAGTAGCCAACGAGCTTGAGCATAAAATCAGAGCTCCAAGGCACGTGGGACGTGTCAAGGGCAGCCACGAGAGGCATAAGCCAATAAGTCCTCTCGCCATCCGTCACGGGATAGACATCTACTCTCTTGAACTGTGGATTTGACCCCGTCGCAAATGCAAAATCGTAAACGAAATACGGGTACAACAATTCCATCCGCTCATGGACATCTTTGAAGCGCATTACGTGGATGGGTGTGGTTGGATACGACAGCATAAAGTTGGGTTCAAACATCCAGCTCAGCGGCGGCGAAACATCTATCCCGCCAGTGCCATTGTAGAAATACTGGTCTACTTCCAAGCTTTCGGTTCTTCCGACTGGGTACGCCGACCAGACCTTGTCGAACAGCCCGGTCTCGTCGCTTTCGCCATAATAGATCCTCCTCTGTTCAAAGAATTTTGATTCGTCGACTACGTTGCCAGTGTCTGCCTCAAGCATCTCCAGACCGACATTTGCATGTGTATACGTGATGTGCTCGCTGAACCACCGATTTGCCTGTGACACGTCCTCCGGGAGGTTGGGTGTAGTGGTGCCTGTCCAGTACATCGTTCCTCCGAACCGCAGTATATCCGTGTCAACATAGTGTATGTCGTTTCTCTGACCGAGTTCAGGCTTGAGCTTGGAACCAGCGGCCTCGCGATCCCAGAGACGGATGTTATCGAGAGTCTCCCTATTTTCATCTACTGTGGACTGTATCCTGGAAGGCGAAATCGTCGGAGATTTCACGTCATAGTTCACTATCTGAATGTCCCGGAGGTCATGCATGTAGCGGTTTACCGCGATCTCCTGTGCCGTGTAGGGCCCTCGCCATTCGATTTTCTTGGCGTCCGCAATGCTTGTGTTTATTGCCATCACCGAGCCCACTAGGACGACTACGACGCCCACGGTCAGCAGGCGGGAATACATGTGACGCTTTGTCGGGTAAATCATTACCCTTGCGCGCCTCTTGTCGAGTAATCCGTAAGCAATGAATGCGGCGCCTAGTGCAAGAGTTCCGGCAATGGCGTAGCGTGTATTGTAATCTATGGACGATGCGAAAAATAGATTGAAACCCAGCCAAAATACTGTCGCCCCTATTATCAGCTCAATTGTGGATATGTAGGACAGAAAGCGAGGCTTGCCTTCTCGAGCGTCAAGAACATATTTTGTGACAATGTTTACAGTCCCTGAAATGCCGACGTAGAGAAGCAACCGCAGGCTGATGGCTGCCAATAGTGGAGGTATCACCAATGACAAGACGGGGAACATTGGAAACACGTTGGACTGGGCAAAAGCTCCATCCATCGTGATATTGGCAAACGGGATGCCAAAGATGGCACCTATGGAGCCGAGTCCTATGTCATTCCCTTTTGCCATATACTCAACTGACATCCCAAACAAGAGGTTGCTAAACAAGGGCGCCAAGAGAACAATCTTCATCACCTGCCACAGTCCAAAACTCAGCGGACTCATCTGAAACTCTGAATATCTCGGCATCTTTGATTGGTCGTATTCACCCCGCTTGAGGAGGTTGATGACTGCTCTGATGCCGTACCAGGTGATTGAATGACGTGAGTATATATTCACACGGACGAGGGCAATGGATGCCAGGATGATACCCGAAATAACAGAAAAGTACAGAGGCTTGGTAAATACGTCTTTGAATTCTGAGACATTCATCAACAAGCTCACTGACTGGTTGCTTACAATCGCAAAAATAATGACTCCAAGAGCCGCAAATACCGCAATGCGGATTATTCTGCCAATATTGGTGCTGGGCGTCCGATCCTCATTGTAAGTGTCCCACAAGCGACCATGCTAGGTTTGAACGCCCTTTAATGTGTTTATAACAAGATGAGGTATTATTGGCCTAGATATTCAGGTATTGACAAAATGAAGATTGCAACATGACTGTCCGATTTGCATTCCCCTTTTGTGACCCGCAAACTTGGCTTATGATCTTGCTGCCGCCGCTTTGCGCTTGCCCATACTTCGCAACTACGTCAGAAAGGGTTTTGTCATCACGTCATGGGTTCTGCGTCGCATTTCCATTGAGAGGCGGCGTTCCAACCGTGCTCGTCTCCCTTCCATAGGTAAGTTCCGTGTCGGGGACTTTTCCTGTTGAATTGCTGCCAGGCGGATTCAGAGCCGGAGGGGAATCAGAAAACGTCGGAGGTTCTGTAGTGCTCGTGGTGTTGTGGCCGGGACCGCTAGTGGAGGATTCCTGGGCAGTCTCTGTCTCCTGTCCAGTGCTATTGTCCGCTTTGTTTTGATCCGTGTCTGACCCAAAGACCGCTACTACTCCAAATACAATCGCAAGCACTGCAATTACTCCAACGATTATCCATGTAGCCTTTCCAAACCTGCGACCGCTGTTAATATTGTCCCCATCCTCTGGTACGGACATGATACCCTAGTTGCAAGTGAACGACAAGTTACTTAATCGCTGGAATTGATACATCTAGAAGCTGCTTCTACGGGATAATGAGATATTCATTCCACGTATCGAGGTTATGCGGCAGGTCTATGAAAAGTCACATCTCTATCTATGTCTTCAAATGCAGGTCATGGATGGCGGGGTCGAAGACAGTCGGGGGCGGAATCTCGAAGTAGGTGCGCTTCAGCGGGTGTCGGCCAGGCCCTTGCATATTAGGTATACCGCAGCAAAGGCTGGGAGCTGTGCAGACTCTTTCGACAGGTTGAAGGATTTGCCCTTTAGTCGCATCTTTACGGGGCACTTTAAGGCAACATCAACGGCAGCATCTCCAAGGACACAAGAGTCTTTGAATGGGTCGAAGGCACCAATGTCGGCGCACCGTGTCTTTGCGAGTCCACTCTTGCTGTTGAGTGTTCCCGGCATCCGAAAAATCCTATGCACATCCGTGGTTACCTGCGAGTCTATTCTTGAGCCCATGGCCTTTGCATTTTTTTCCATCTCCAATTTAAAACCCGAATAGCCGCCGCTTTGCGCTACGAGATTTTGCAATCTTATGATCCCGGTGCTGTCGATTTTGAGCTTCGCCGCCATCTTGTTCCTCCAGCCGTAACTTATGCCTCCCCTTGGAAACTTGACGGTGTCAGATTTTCCGCCACTTCCCTTACGAACCCCGACGCTCTCTGGCAAGAGGCCGGCACCGATGATGTAGCCGGCAAGGTCAGCCCTGGCCGAGGAATCAAGCTGAGTAAACTCTTCGTCTGACACATGTACGTGGAATCCATTATTCCCCGAAAAATAAGATGTGATAGATGGCCTTTCAATTCCAAAGTCTTTTGTAAGGAATTCCAATAGTTTCTTTAGCTCCTGCTTTGAAGCGTCAATGCACTTGACGCAGGGAATCGATATCAAATCAGCTTTTGATGAACTGCAGAACTGGCACAAAAACGGAGAGTTTTCGGACTGGAACATGAGTACAGATCCGCAACCCGCGCACTTTTGATACGAGTGACTGGGCACACATGGCAGATCCAAGTCCTTGCCGTCTATATCAAAAATCAGAAATGCTCCAAGCCAATCTTTCTCTTGCATCGGATTTGTCGGAAACCTATAGAAAGCATTTGAGCAATAGACGTCAGATGGTGTCTCCTTCACAAGCATGGCAGTGAGTTCGCCCAAGGTGGAGAAAGAGAGGTGTCTAATCATGCCGCCCTGCCCAAATAGCGAATACCCAAACTCTCGCTGTCCTATCCTTGTCGGTTCCTCGACAATCTTTGAGCGGAAATAGTACTCTCTGAATGCATTCCTTACAACACCACCTGTACTGCTGCTGGTTTTTGTTGTCGTATCGCTCAAGCCTTTCTGCCCTTTCTCCGGCCAAACTGGATGGGGTTGAATACCCCCGCGCACTGTTCAGTAGCAAAACAAAGATTCTCATTCAGTAGTTTCTCGCATGAGGGAACAGAGTATTTTGTCCTGCTTCCCTTCATTCCTGCCAGATGTTCGACCTGGTAGCGGGTGATCTTTTCGTTAAAGTCTGGAGCGTTTTCGAACAGGGCAACAATCTCATCTGTGGGCTTGCCTATCGCCAACATGTATGTCGCAAGCATCACCCTGGCAGAGTGAGGCAGGTTCTCGCCTTTGGCCATTATTTCAAGTGCATGCTTGATGCATGGTGCATAATCAGACACGTTTGTAACTTGATGATAGTCATAATGTGGCATCAGCTTTGTTCGCAGGGCTTCTGCCTTTGCTCCGATGTTCTCCGGCAAACTAGGCAGAGTCATGGCCCGGATCTTCTCGTATATCATTATGGAGAGCTCGTTTCTAATCAGCCTGACCGTCTCGTCCGCGTCCAGGTAAACGAAGCCTTGAGAGACCAGTCTATTTACGAGCTTCCATTCCTGCTCGTGAAAGTGCGATGACCTTGAAAGATAGTCCGGAAGCTTGACCTTGAATAGTCGAGAGTCCTCATCTGCAACT
>DATEIL010000222.1:0-7557 GCA_035279085.1 Nitrososphaera sp. | reverse complement strand
CCCTATACTCCATTTCTAAAGGACAGCGGGATCAGCGACTCGCAGGTGTTCCTTGCATACACCATCCTCCACCTCTGCAAAGTGGTATTCCTGCCTTTCAACCACCGCATCATAGCACTGAAGGGTGAGGAGGGGATGAGCAAAATAGCCTATGTGCCGCGGATTACCGGCCTTGCGCTGGCAGTAGTTGCCGCCATGCTTGTGATCGCAAACCCCGGATCAATACTGATGATAACCCTGCTTGCGTTTGTTGGCACCGAAGTGGGCTTTAGCATGTGGAGTGCCACCACCACCTCGTCGCTCCTAAAGATAATACCGGCCGGACAGGAAGGACGGATACTTGGCATCAACAGCGCGGTTGTGGGCGCGGGATTGCTGGTAGGCTCAATTGCGGCAGGCGAGGTGTCAGCGGCATTTGGATACAGCGTGACGTTTGCCCTCGCAATAGTAGTCGCAGGTGCTTCGTTTGTGCTCGTCGGCAAGTTCTTCAAAAAGACAAAGGTCGCGCCGCAGGTCCAGCGGGCCTGAAGATGATGATAATGATAATAATAAGAAATTTTTTTTACTCCATCACTATCATTGTGAGGGTGGATTTTACACCATTGAGCTTGCGGAGCTTCCATGTAATGGTTTCCTTCACCTTGTCCATGGTGTCCGCCTCAACCTGGGCCACGATGTCATAGACTCCGTATACCTGGTAAACTTCCTTGACGCTTTCTAGTTTTTTCAGGTCATTAACAAGAGAATCTTCGCTGCCGAGTTCTGCATTCATTAAAACAAAAGCCTTTGGCATACAGGCTCTTTATTGAGGTGTGGCGTATAAAAACATGATGTGCTGGGCCTCTGACATACCTTAGCGCGCCGGTATATGCTCACTTTTTCCTTCTTTTCAAGTCTCCGGCATGAGTCTGCTTTCGTCAAATGTCTCTGCCTTTTCCCACTGGTATGAAAAAAGGTCAGAGCACCATTCCAGGAACTCGGCATCCCTGCCGTGGAACATCACGTTTAGGTCCGGTTCTCCTTTCATGTCCGGAAAGACCACGCAGCCCTGGTTCTCGTTGAAAATCGTCATGACGCGGACTTCTGGAAGCATCCTCCGTTCGACTAGGCCCTTGGAGATAAAGTTGCGCCAGCCGACCTTTTGCAGAAGCTGGGTCCTGCCCTTTGGTATGACTGCGTTGCTTGCGAAAATATAAGAGAACTTTACGCCCTGCTCTATTCTGCCACTTACGGTCTCAATCACGTCAAGGGGCACCTGGGCCATTATCTCCCTGATGTACCTGTCCGATTCCAAGTACAGGTTCTTCCAGCGCTGGAGTATTGCCATCACGCCGCGGACCACTTCGCATTTCTGGAATGCGCCCATCCTCTGGATGAACTTTAGAGGAAGGTCTCCGAGGCCGTGATCCATGAAAAATTCCTTGTTCTTGTACAAAAAGTCGTGGCTTGGGATAATCGCGACCACAGTCCTGCCATAAGCCGTGAGTACCAGCTCGCCCTCCCTGTCTTTTGACACAAGGCCTGAGCCGACCAAGCGAGTCATATTCCTGTGCGCTTCCTGCATTGTGGCGTCAAGTTCTGATGCGAGCTGCGACAGCCTGTACGGCTTTTGCTCAAGCCGCGAAAGCATTGCAAGCCGAAGGTCGCCTGCGAGCTCGAAGAACAAAGACCCAACGCCTTCATTGGGTTCCTGATCGGACATATGTGGTTGCCAGACTTAGTTACGCAGACACATCTTTAAAAACGTGTCAAAGCTCATCGCGGAGGAGCAACAGCAACCAATACAGTAGCAAGAATTATAATTTGGCTCCATGCTCTGCCTACCAGAATATGGGTGACAAGAAGTCGATTTCCGCCCTTGTGAGCGGCGGCGAAGCCAACGCAGGCCCTCCACTAGGCCCCGCACTGGGTCCAATGGGCGTAAACGTATTGCAGGTTGTAAACACGATTAACGAGAAGACGAAGGACTTTCCCGGAATGAAAGTACCAGTCAAGGTCGAAGTCGACTCTGAAACCAAAAAATTCACGATTGAAGTAGGCATCCCCCCGACTGCCGCCCTCGTGGCCAAGGAGGCGGGAATCCCAAAGGGGTCTGGAACCGCAGGCACCAACTATGCTGGCGACCTCACTATGGCAAGCGCCGTCAAGATCGCAAAAATGAAGATCGATGGGTCCTATGCCTTTGACGTCAGGGGAGCCGTAAAGGAAGTGATCGGATCGTGCGTGAGCATGGGAGTAAAGGTTGAAGGCAAGCCCGCAAAGGAGGTCTTTGCAGACATTGCCGCCGGAAGATACGATGACCTCCTCAAGTAATCTTTCCCTCTTCTAGTATCGAAATCGTAATAACCAAGAATACTCCTCCATAACAATTGCGTATTACATGCTTCGTACTTTTTCCTCTGCGGCACTTGTCGCCGCGATAATTCTTGCATCAGTTGCATCGCCGGCTTTTTCTTTTTCTTCTTCTTCACTTTCCTCTTCCTCCTCAGCCTTGATGATTGAATCAGGCCCACTGAATTCTTCAATCCGGAATAATTCCTCCGTCACCCTTGATGGCGACGCCACGGTGAACATCAACGGCTTTGAAACCGACAGAAATGCAGTCGTTTCCGACTTTGGCCCTATCAAGCTTGGAAACTTGGAATACAACGGCAAGCAGTCGAGGACCCTTGTATACGGCAGCGGCAACATCGGCGCGCTTGCCAGCAGTAGCAACAGCGGCGGCGGGGCGCGCATTGTCAGCTTTGGCGGAGGAGGAGATTCACAACCTTTCCTTGGAATGGCCATCTCTGACTCCCCCCTGCCATCTAACCTCGGATTTTCCTATTCGACCGACTCCCCTCTACAGTTTGATTCCTCTCCAGATTATTACAGTGTCAACCCTGCCCAGTTTGATGCCGGCAGGTATTCGGGCAGATCCATAATTGGCTCCGACAGAGTCGCCGACAATTACAACATCACGGGGAACGGGGTAAAGGTCGCAATAGTCGATACGGGCAGCGATTTTAGCAATCCGGACATGATGCAGTCACTTGCACGCGATGAAAACGGCGTGCCAATAATGCTCGACGCCGACGGACAGGGCATCGTGCTCACAAGGGCCCAGTATGTTGCAAAGATCGATCACCGCACGCACACGATCTCTGACCCCGGCTACACACCCAAGTCCGAGCTCCCTGAAAACATGACTTCGTGGGTCTATGTCAATTCTACTGGCTCCGTATTCCTCAGGGCCTCGCATGGCGACATACCCGTATACAACACCCTCTACCCATACTTTGGAACTCCGGTCGTCAATGCGACGTCCACCGTAGACTGGCTAATAGGCAACAGCCCGACTGACTTTATCGAGTCGCAGAGTGGCGTCTACCGGTTTGGCATAATCTACCAGACCCAGGAACAGTTTGGCACGATTACTTTTGGCTTGGTGCCTGTCCTGTTCGTCGATTCTGAAGAGCCCGGGGTGTATGACACCATTATCCCGGACATGTACAGCGCCTGGTACTTTTACACAAGAAACGAGCTTGCGGCAGTGGGGAGCGACAGCGTCGAATCGCTATTTCCAGAACCGTCCTTTGATTTTACCGACGATACTCCGATAAAGATAGGCGACGGCAACGAGTTTCTGACCTACGACTACGACAAGGACGGCTTCCCTGACCTTACGATGGGCACAGCAGGCGCAAGGGTCGTGGACCTCTGGCAGGTCATGTCCAACAAGACCGAGCCAGCACTGGGCTCAGTAGAGGGATACGGTGGCGTAGTAGTCGCAGAACTGCTCGAGCCGTACGACCCACACGGCGAATATTTCGGGGTGATGTACGACGAGCAGGGCCACGGCAGCAGCACGGCTGCAACTGTCGCGTCTGCGGGAATCCAGAAATACGATATCTATGGCAATGGGACTGCCTCATACTCGCTTGCCGGGATTGCGCCGGGCGCAAAGATAATCCCTGTAAAGGCGCTCTGGGCGGGGAACTCGCTCTACGGGTGGCTCTATGCCGCCGGGTTTGACCTTGACACTTCAGAAGGAAGGTGGAAGTACTCCGGTGATCACAAGGCCGACATTATCAGCAACAGCTGGGGCGTTGCTTCATTTCCTCTGCTAAAGTACGGAACAGGTTATGACCTGATGTCCGTGAGTTCTTCGCTACTGACCGTGCCCGGCCTCCTGTCGGAGGACTACCCCGGCACGGTCATGATAAACAGCATTGGCAACAACGGCGTCGGCTATGGTAGCGTCGGCTCTCCGAACACCGCTCCCCTGGCGATATCAGTGGGCGCCACCTCCAACAATGTGCACATTGGCTATGATGGATTCCAGAACCTCACCCGCTTTGGCAATTCCATCTTGCCTTTTGACGAGGTCTCTGACTTTTCAAGCCGCGGCCCCGGAGTCTTTGGCGATCCCAAGCCCGAAGTAATGGCAATCGGGGCATATGCATTCACTCCAACAATTGTGAACCTGAAGAACCTATACGCCACTCCTGAGGACTCGAAAAGCGATCAGTCCTTTGCGCTCTTTGGCGGGACCAGCATGGCCGCGCCAATGGCGGCCGGAGTCGCCGCCCTTGTAATAGAAGACCTGAAGGAGCAGGGCAAGCAGGCTGACCCGTTTGTAGTCAAGAGTATATTGATGTCCTCAGCAAAGGACCTAAAGAACGACCCGTTTGTGCAGGGCTCGGGCAGAGTCGATGCAGAGGCCGCTATCGAATTGTCAAGGGGCACCGATAGGATGTTTTCTGCCTACACAGAGGACACGGCCAGAAACGTGCTGTCGCTGATGTCCGACGCCGTATATGGCTACAACTCGACACTTTCAGTCATCGACGGGGCGAAGAACCTTTCACAGAGGCTCGGAGACACTGACCTGCGCGAATCCAGGTGGTTCGCCGGATACATAGAGCAGGGCCAGACCGCTTCCACAGACATTGTGATAGAGAACCCGACCCCGGACGAAATTGAACTGGACGTGTCGCCCGTAGTCGAAACGCTCGTTTCCAGGCATGAGATCCGAAACACCACGCGCCTCTTTGAGCTGGATCCAATCCACAATACGACAGAATACGGTTACGCTCCGAACTATTACAACCTAGACGAGGAAATCGGCGGTATCCCGGACGACGCAGAACTCATGGTGGCAAGGATAAACTTTCCATTCAACAGTTTCATGAACACGACAGAGATGTTTGCAGACGGGCTCCGGCTGGCCTCGGTCTACACCTACAACTGGGCAGACTCTGATGCTGATGGGAAGATAAGCTATACCGAGCTGGCGATGATAAACAGGGGAGGCTCCTGGGGGACAGTCGAGGAACTGCGCGTGGGAGAGCCCAAAGAAAAATTCAAAGATTCGCCTGTAATAGGAGTATATCCCGTTCCCGGGATATTCTCGTTCTGGCAGGGAGACCGCCAGATAAATTCCACGGCCATGAATTACACCCTGACAATAGAGTTTTACAGCAGGCAGGCAAATCCTGCCATCAAGGTTGTTGATGGCAGTGGTTCTGGTGATGATGGTGATGGTGGTAATGTTATCGCGGTGCCTTCTGACAGGATGTCACTTATTGTCGCGCCAAACAGCCGGCAGACAATCAAGGCCACGATAGAGACGTCGGACGAAACGCTCCCCGGCATCTACTACGGCTCCTTGGCGATAAAGGCCAAGAACAGCGTCAGGCAGATGGTAATGCCCGTGAGCTATGTCGTCACGAGCAAGCCCGTGCCAAAGGACGTGCCTGTGGTATTCGCTCCTGCCCCCGGCGCCGACGAGTCTGCACTGGGGCTAAGGCCAAACGGATACGTTGGCGGTCTCTTTGACATGACATCGCGCTACGCCGCCGGCGACTGGAGGTCATACTATTTCACCGTAAATGACAGCTCGATTACATCGATGAGCCTCAAGATATCCTGGCCTCACAACACCACGAGCATCAACGCCATGGCATTTGGTCCTGATGGCAGGATGGTGGCGTCAAGCGTGCCTGCCGGCGTCTTTGAAACATTTTCAGGCTGGCCCACTAACGACTGGCTCGGGACGACATCGTTTAGCGAGGGTGGCGCATTTTACTTTAGCCAGAACGCCGGAGAAAATGCCACGCTGTTATTCGTGCCTGTGAACCAGACGGGGGTCTACTCGCTGCTTCTGCATAACACCCTCTTTCACGGGGAGAGCCTCTATGAGCCGGTCCAGATAGAGGCCAAGTTCTCCACTCTCCTGCCGGATACAATATCGCCTGTCATCACGCTCTCAGTGCCAAAGATCGTCGGAGGCGGCCCAGTCAAAGTGCCTGTAGTCATCGAGGAAGAAAACCCTGCCGGATGGACGTATACGCTTGATTCGGGTCAGCCTGACCGATTGAGCTCTTTTGGTACAAAGGCGGGAACATTTGAAATCGACCTTGACGGCGCGGGACTTGCTGAAGGGACGCACAGCCTTCGGATAGATTCTTCAGATGCAGTCGGACATACCGCATCCGCGGTGTCGTCATTTGAAGTTGACAGGTCTCCACCGTCAATCGACCTGTTTGTGGAATCGCAAGGCTCTGCCAAACAGGAGGCTTCAGACGAAAAAATGGTAATCCTGTCAGATGATGCAACGACGCTTTCATGGGATGTCAGGGATAAGAGCGAGTTGAGCTCGCCTGTTGTAGTCTCCCTGCCTGGCTCAACGCAGCTGCTTCATGAGCCGCAGTCTTCCTCTGCCCTGCTCAATGCCACCGGCCTTGCCGATGGAACTTATGAAATTTCTGTCTCTGCAGCTGACGCAGCGGGAAATAATGCAAGCAAGAGCCTATCTCTGCTAGTCGACAGGACGCTGCCTAACGTGACCCTTGTGGCCCCAGAAGGACTTGAATTGAAGGGTCCTGCCAAGCTGGAAATCAGCGCATCTGACACAAACCTGAAGGATGTCGAGCTGGTAGTAGGCGGCAGCGGCAGAACCATCAACGTGACGGGCATGAGCGAATATATGCTTGACACTTCGGCGCTCCCGGACGGCGCACACACGCTCACGCTGATCGGAACTGATATCGCCGGAAATGAGAACACGGCGACTACCGATATTTCCGTTTCAAACCTGGCCCCGCAGTTAACGTCATCTGCCCTGTTGGGCCTTGTTGCAGGCGGAGCAATTGCCTCCGGCGCATGGCTTATGGTCATGCACAGTAGGCGCCGAAAATGAAAAGACAATGATAACTACAATAGTAACACCCCTATACTGGCGCAGACACGAGAAGAGGTAAAAAAATTGCGCAGCATTGAAAAATGAAAAAATTTTTCTCTGCTCCTGCGGTAAAATTCTTGAGCACTTCACTGTATATATTGAGAGGGTCTCTAAATTGTCAGCCTTACACATAAGGCATCTCCTCCGTCTTCTCTGGGATTATCTCGCTTTCAGCGGCTGTTTTATTGGCGGTATATAAAATTTTAAATAGTAAAGAGCACAATTTGAATTTGAACATGAGTGAAGACAGGAAAGTAGCAGCTAGTATGCACGCTGCCAGCAATAATGCAAGCCTTGTAGAGCTCTCGGAAAAGAATTTTGACGAAGTCGTT
>DATEIL010000221.1:0-3697 GCA_035279085.1 Nitrososphaera sp. | reverse complement strand
CATTCCTGACGACCGCTGTAATGGTGCCTGATGGAGATCCAACGCGCCTAAGACGCACACTCAGCGTATGAAGGGACTTGTTGACCAATATTGAGGTAGACACCCGGGCCTCTTCGCCATACCTTGTGCTTGCACCGGCATAGAGTGCGCCAACTGCATTTCCGGGAGATGGAACATCATAAAATGTGGTTGGCTCGCCTCCTCCGCCACCTCCACCACCGCCGTCACCGCTGCCGGGTATCCTAATTATTATTGCCTTTGAGGGAATGTCCGAATCGTCGAGCACGTGTATATAGTAGTACCCAGGAGGCGCCAAATTTGCATTCAGTGGCGCATCCACGGTTACGCTGCTGGACGTTCTACCTTGGACATCAAGGTGGATGAGGCGCATATTGGCGTCATAGTGATGAGTGGTGTCTGGGCACTTCACAAGCGTGGCCCTGCTGATATCTGCCGCGCTGGGCGTGGGAATGGTGATGGAGCTGCCGTAGCTTCCAACGGTAGGCGATCCAGATATTGAGGGACGGCTTGCGGAATAGTATGACGGACTAAACAATTCTGTCCGAAGCTCCCAGTTGCTTCTGCTCCTGGTACTCCCTGCGTTCCATACCCTGCCGTCAGGCAATAGTAGCGCGACTTGATGATAGACACGCGGTACCGTGGCAGGAGGAAGGCTGGACCAGCTTTCATTGCCTGGATCAAACATCTCTGGAACATACCGGAAATTGCTATTGCCCTGCCCTGCTCCGCCAAATACAACCACCTTTCCATCAGGCAGTATGACGGGAGCGAGGTACTTTCTCCCGTATTGCAGCGGCTCGACAGTTCTCCTGTTTGGATTCCCCGCGTTAAAGTCCAGCACCTGAACCCCTGTTGTAGCCGGGTCGGCTGCGGTAGGTGAGCCCCCGACGACTAGAACCTTGCCGTTTTCCGCAGCCGAGTTTTCAAGCGGCAGGAGGACGGAAGTGCCATAGTGTCTGTATGACGGCGTAAAAGTTCCCAGGGTCGACCATGAACCCGTAGAACGGTTCCAAAGGCGTATGTCGTCGAGCATTCCCGAGACCACGATGTTTCCCGAGGGAAGAAGGTGCATCCGCGGGTACAGAAAGAGGTTGGGCGCTGCTCCCGAGTACGACGGAGATCCCGCCCCGGGACAAGTCGCTGTGGCGCTTGAGCCCACCCTGTAGGAGCTCCCTCCGCTTGAGGCCTGTTTTATGCTCCATGCCTTTGATGATGTATCATATATTTCTACAAGCCGGTTGTGATCCCCGTACTCGTCATATCCTGCAGTAGTCATGACATTGCCATCAGGCATTACGACGCAGGTCGGATACCACCTCCCGTGCCGCATGTCCTGAACTTTTGTAAGCGAGCCTGCCGACCAGTCAAATTCGTAGGCAGCATCTAGTCCATGCCATTTGCCGTTGCAATTGTCAGTCGCAATGTCGTAAAGCAGCGTTCCGCCGGCAATCAGGATATTGCCGTTTGGGAGAGGTGCCTGACCGGCGCAAAACAAGTCCTCTGACATTGGAACATTGGATTCTGCGCCGGAGACGGGATCCAGTATCCTTGCCTCGAATGGACCATCTTGATGTGACGAATGGTAGCCGGATCCTGCAAAATAGAATATCTTGCCGTTTGGAAGGACGGAGGCATGAATTGCCACCGTTGTGGTATTTGGGCCGGAGGACCACTGTCCTGCAGATTGCGCATAGACCTCGGCGAATCTTTGCTTGGCAGGCCTGGAGATATTGGAAAACCCAAGGCCACCCAGCGCGACAATTGAAGCGCCAGCGCCCATGACCTTCAGAAAATCCCGCCGACTGAGCTGCACGCTAATGCACTGCGCACTTGATATAAAAGACGTACCGAAAATTAAGGTGCACTTTGATTCATGCTGTCGCCGATAGTTATAGAGCAGGACCCTATTCGACTTGCGGCTAAAATAGTTCTGGTGAGCAGATCATCTTAAGAATGAACCGATAAATATTAAATCGGGCTCAATACTTTGGTCCTGAAAATCTCTCCTCTGCTCCTGATCTCACTGGTATCAGCTACGTTGGGTTTGGCCTTCCTTACCGGCCTTTTCTCTTCCGTTGTCCCAGACGCGGCTATTCACAGCCACGCAGATATTCAGCAGGCAGAAGCAGCTAAACTCCCGCTTCAGGTGATTGAGCGATTCAGCGACAAAAAGATGGCAGGGGACGCGCGATCAGGATCCAGTCTGAAAGTGGATGAGGATTTTGTTGATCCTGAAAACCACTGCGAGTTCTGTACAAGGGTCGAGTACGTCCCCGGCTCACAAGGGCTGGCAGGCTTTGCATACAGTTCAGACGATGGTGTTGACCTTTCTGGAGCAAAGAAAGTCAAGTTCTGGGTAATGGGTGAAGAGGGAGGAGAGAAGGTCAAGTTCAAGATAGCTGGCAAGGAGAGGCAGCCAGGCGATAGGTCCGCGCGTGATTCACTATCGATTTTCAGCTCCGAATTATTTGCCCGCACCAGCAATGAAGTCAGCCTCAAACATGATTGGACCAAATACGAGGTTTCTTTGGACGGCGTTGACCTAAAGTCCGTCAACCTTCCTTTTGGTCTGGAAGTTGCGAAAGGCGCGGGCGATAAGAGCCAGGTAATCTATCTGAAAGGTGTGGTAATTGACGATGCGCCCGTCGAAGCCAAAAGCGCCCTCGCGACTTTGGCTGCACAGGTTACAAATGAAAGCGACTTTTCGGTAGAACTAACCCAGCGTCCGACTACTGGTGATACCTCCACTTCATTCAGGTTTTCCGCCGATGTATCAGGTGGAGAAGCTCCTTACTCATATGCATGGGATTTTGGCGATGGCCAGGATGAAACGAGTGACACTGTTCGCCATGCCTTCGATGATCCCGGGACTTACAACGTGACTCTTGTCGTCACCGACGATTCGGGCCAAGTGGCGACTAGCAGCCTCGAAGTCCAAGTATCAGCGGAAAATGAAGAGGCAGAGAACCAAGACTCAAACAGTACCGATGCCGCCCAACAGGAAGAAGAAGGAGGAGAAGAACAGCAGCAAGAGGTGGATAACCAAGCCGAAGCCGGAGGACAACAGGACAGTCCAGTTTCCTCCAACAACACCAACAATACTGATTCTGAAAGATCAGGACCCGTCGGAAATAGCAGCGACTCCGGCGACTAGCGGTCTTCTGTACCCCTTAAATAAATTGTCTGTGAAATACGCCCTGATTGCATGCAGTGTCTTTCCTTGCGTCCGCCGGCCTATTAGCGGCTTCTCTAGTGTTCCTTCTGATCCCCACAGGCTCATATGAACAGGCACACGCAGAGATAGAACTGCTAACTGCCACAAGACATCTGGAGCTTGACAATTTCCATACTGACAAATTTGATGTGAGGATAGGTGCAGATCAATCCAGCAAGAACAACGACTACTCCACACTGTCAGTCCTTGCTTTCATTGTTTCACTTAACGATACGGCTGAGAATGAGCACTTTACAGTTGGCAACTTTTCCGTATTTGACAGCATGGATAACAGATATCCTGCTACTACTGACAGATTATCACGCTTTGATTCGATCAATTCAGGACTGATGGTCAATTCACATCCACTGCCTTTAGCCATTCCTGCTGGAGGAGGGCTTGAGTTTACACTCGACATGCCAAATGCGACTGCAGAAGCTGTGATAGATCTGACTTTTGTTT
>DATEIL010000220.1:0-11851 GCA_035279085.1 Nitrososphaera sp. | reverse complement strand
TCTTACTTTCGCCGTGATCAAAATCCAGCATTTCGCCCTCTTTTAGCGCCTTGGTTTCGCATACTTTAACCCAGTCTTCCATGTGGTCTGCCAGCCTTTTTCCCTCTCTCTTCCTACTATCTATCTGTACTTGTAGTGCTTTTCAAAGATGTCCTGGGTTTCCCTGTACCTTGACTTTTCTACTTCAAGGATCTGTTCCATGGCCTCATCTGTCCGAAGCATCAGCGGCCTGCCCTGCCACTTGTTCTCTATAAGGTAATTGACCCATGCCCTGATAGTGGGACCCATCTTGCGTGACAGTGGCTCGAGAAAACCCGACACGATTTCACGCTTTGCTCCTTCCCGGCTAAGCCCCCTGGTGGTCAGATAGTATATCTGGTTCTCATCCATCTGGGCCACCGAAGCAGAATGGGTAGCCTTTACTTCGTTAGTCTCGATTTCAAGACCGGGAATCGAGTCTGACTTGGCGCCCTTGTCAAGCAATATGGCGTGACCGGCAAGGTACGACTCTGTGCCCTTGCCGTCCTTTCCTATCTTGATCATCCCCTTAAAGAGCGACTTTGAAGTGTCCTTCAGGACTGACTTGACCAGAACCCTGCCCCTGGAATGAGGTCCAAAGTGGAGGAGGTTCGAAGTCACATCAAATGACTGCGTATTTGCGCCAAAGATAATCTCTACGTCTTCGGCTGATGCGCCGCTTGCTTTCATTATGCTGTCTGTCTTGTACCTTGACAAAAGAGAGCCGAACATGCCAATGTACCACGACATCTTGCCATCTCTTTCTACAAAGGCCTTGCGGTTTGAAACGTTAATCGTATCAGCCGCCATCGCCTGCAATGTGACCATTTCGAGGTGGGCGTTAGGGCTGACGTGCGACTCGACAAGCTCAAAGTATCCTTGCTGCTGATGATGATGTTGTTGTTGAAGTTTGTCCTGCTCGCCAGAGACTCCCGGGGCGTACAACTCTTGGACGACGGTAGCCTTTGAGCCGGTTTCTGCAATGATGACGTTTCGTGAAATCAGAGAAGTGCCGTCATCGGCAAGCGAAGAAATGACCCGGATAGGATTTTCTACTACAGTGTTTTTCGGAACATGGACAAAGACCCCAGACTGAAAGCACGAAGCCTCAAGTGCAAGAAACTTGTCTTCCAAGCTGTCGATGGGATTTGCCTCCAAGTGAGACCTTATGAGATCTCCGTTATCCCTCAGCGCGTCTTTCAGCGTCGATATGATAACGCCTTGTTTTCTGACTGCATCAGGAACGATAACGGTGGCACGCTGTTGTCCAATCTGGAGTATTCCCGTTTCCCTTTCAAGCTCTTCCAGCCGGTCTGCAAGCTCTTTGCTGATTGGGGCATTGGAGGCCTGCTCTCCTGAGGCAAGCCTGATTTTCTCAGGGCTTATCTTGTTGACATCAGAGTACTTTTTGTAAAGTGGAGAGACTTCCGACGGAAGAGACTGGTATTTGGCAAAGGCATCTTTGCGCAGCGAAATTAGCCACGAAGGATCTTCTCTTGCCAGGGACTCCACATATTTTGCATCTATTGAAGAAAGGTTGTTACTGCTGTTGCTGTTGTTGGCTGCCAAGCGACTATCACTACTGTCTCTCTGTGTATACGGTTGTGTCAGAGGGCGCCTAGCCCACGGATCCTTCCATTTCGAGCTTCACAAGACGGTTGAGCTCGACTGCGTATTCCATGGGCAGTTCTTTTGTAAACGGCTCCATAAAGCCGCCCACAATCATTGATAGGGCATCTGATTCCGAGTAGCCACGGCTCATAAGGTAGAATATCTGGTCCTCCCCTATTTTGCCTACAGTTGCCTCGTGGGTGATAGTGGCATCGTCCTCGTTGACCTCTATGTATGGGTACGTGTCCGTTCTGGAGCGCTCGTCCAGCAGCAATGCATCGCATCTGACATTGGACTTTACCCCTGTGGCACCCTTTGCTACGTGCAGCAGGCCCCTGTACGTTGTCCTGCCAGTCTCCTTGCTAACCGACTTGCTCGTTATCCTTGAAGTGGTGTTTGGAGCAAGGTGGACAGCCTTGGCGCCAGCATCCTGGTGCTGAGAATTGCCTGCAAAGGCAACTGATACGACTTCGGCATGTGCCCCTTTGCCAAGCATGTAGACTCCAGGGTATTTCATCGTCAGCTTGCTTCCAAGGTTGCCGTCAATCCATTCTACCTTGGCGTTTTCATATGCATAGGCCCTCTTTGTGACAAGGTTATAGACATCCTTGCTCCAGTTCTGGATGGTGGTGTAACGGATCTTTGCACCTTTCTTTGCAATCAGCTCTACTACAGCAGAGTGCAGGGACTCTGTGCTGTAGACAGGCGCGGTGCATCCTTCGATATAGTGGACCTCTGCTCCTTCGTCTGCAATGATAAGGGTTCTTTCAAACTGGCCGATATTTTCGGCGTTTATCCTAAAGTAGGCCTGGAGTGGAAGGTCGACTTTGATATTTGGAGGAATGTAAATGAACGATCCGCCTGACCATACTGCGCTGTTGAGCGCGGCAAACTTGTTGTCCTCCGGCGGGATCACCTTGCCAAAGTACTTTTTCATTATTTCGGGCTGCTCCTTTACGGCAGAATCGGTGTCAATGAATATGACGCCCTGCTTCTGGAGGTCTTCCCTCAGGTTGTGGTAGACAACTTCAGATTCGTACTGGGCTCCCACGCCGGCAAGGAACTTGCGCTCTGCTTCAGGGATGCCGAGTTTTTCAAACGTGTTCCTGACAGACTCGGGGACGTCCTCCCAGCTCTTGCTGCCTTTTTCGGATGCCTTGGCATAATAGTAGATATTTTGAAAATCGATCTTTGAGAGATCGCCGCCCCAATTTGGCATTGGCTTGCTCATAAAGACATCGTATGACCTAAGCCTAAAGTCCCTCATCCAGTCAGGCTCGCCTTTCATCCTGCTAATTTCTTCAACTGTACCTCTTGAAAGACCCTTCTTGCTGAGGTAAACGTAAACCTCGGTAGGATCCTTAAAGTCATATTTGCTATAATCCATGTTAAGGTCTTCTTTCGCAGTCATACAATCGGTATAACGCTGTTATGTTTTATATATATTTTGCATTTTCTCCTACGTGTTAAAGTGAATTTGTACAAGCTAATTGCAAAACAAAGTGGGCGATCAGGATCTATTCAAGCCCTGCAGCTCCAGTGCGCCTTTCCTCACCATCGCTTGGGCGTCTGAAGGCAGATCCGCCATCGTGATTTCGCCAGACTTGAGCCTCTCCAGAGTCTGCCTTACAGTCTCCCCTGATTTCATACTAGCGATCTGAAGATCGAGTATACTCTGGCCCGCCTTCTCTCCCAGAATCCATCGGAGCTCCTCTATCCTGCCACGGTTTGATGCGAGGCGTTCAGAGTGTTCTGCAAATGCCGCTTCGTTGCGTTCATTGATCGCTTTGGACAAAATCCGGGCGATAGAGCTTGACTGACTTTCAAGCAGGTCGATTCTCAGACGGATGTCCTTTTCAGAGCGCAATAGTGATATGGAAGAGGGTAATCGTGTTTTAATCATTTCTTCTCTTAGTCGACCAGTAGCTTCCGCCGGACGCTTTCCAGTTGATATAGTCCTTCATTATCTGCGCGTGATCAAAAGCCAGCTGCAAAGTGTGCAGTCTGTCGACTTCAACCCATTCTATTTCTTGGGCATCATCGCCAGCCCTTTCCGTCCCGCCTGTAACTATGCCCACAAATACCACGCTCATGACATGTTTGCGCGGGTCTCTCTTTGGGTCAGAGTATACGCCCAGGATTTCAATCGGTTCCACTTCAAGAGATGTCTCTTCGCGGGCTTCCCTCTTCATGGCATCTTCCGCCGTTTCCCCTTCGTTGATAAAGCCCCCGGGCAGAGCGAGTTGGCCTTTGAAAGGGTCCTTCATTCGCCGAATCATCAATACCCTCGTGTCCCTCTGGAGAATTACATCTACTGCAGGTGAGGGATTGCGATACTCCTTCACAATGCTTGTTGGGATTCCGCCATTATTAATGATTCATGGGTTTACCATGCTTTAGATAGAGCGTATACATACGTGCTCTTCAGCGACTCTCTGCATTTCTTTCCACCTGTTGAGCCATAGTTGGATAACTCAGGAATGGACACATTGTGATCCTCATGTAATTCCATCCGTGCGAAAATGCGCGGGCCCAAAATCAATAGACTGCCGCCCAGAGATGGATCCGCTGACATGAAGAAAAAAAAGATGGCTCATCCTCAATTCTTATTAATATGGAGGCCGATAATTTAGCGATGTCAGCCATCTATCTTGAGATGGAAGAAATGCCCACGCCGCTGACAATATGTCCACGCTGTGGAAGACAAGTAAGGCTGGACGGACACTGTGATTGTGAAGAAATATTTCTAGATGCCAGCCCTGCTAATTTCGACGACAAATAGCAAGAACAAGAGCAACAACACCGACCTTGTAGTTTTGGAAAGGAGGCAGACGCCTAGAGTGGGTTAGGAAGAGGCGAAGGTCAAACATCTTGAAATCTCTTGTATTGACCAAGATGCCTTGCGAATCTCGCAGGCTTCAGTGCATCTGATTCGGTTTAAATGCATCGTTGACGATGTTTGTAACTTCAGTTATCCATTCGCACTGGATGTTCACTTTTTTGTGATGTCTTTCGACGGCATCCAAGTCTGGGGCGCTGAGCAGGCAAAAGCAAACGCTTGATTCCTTGTTATAGAATAAATTTACATGAGTGACGCCAAATTCATCGGCAGGAGACTTGCAAAGCTCTTTCAAGTTAGCCTCCGAAAACGGCACCTTGTGCACATCCAGAAAAATTGGCAATACGGAGTAAGACCGCCAGTCATCCTAATATTGTTATCGCAGTTTTCTGCCCTGAAAGTGTGACTTTTAATAGGCACCACCACATAGCTAAACTTCTAGTTGGCCCATCCAGTCAGCCAAGAGCCCACAGGTGGTGTCAGTCTCATCCCAGCCAGTAGTGCATCTAGGACAATGGGCGAAATTGTTTCGGCCCTCACTGCAGACCTTGCATGTCTTTTTGATGCAAATAACCTTGATGTCCTGCTAGACGCGGTGTCTTCAAGTGAGCAAAAAATTCTCGAGCTCCGGGGAAAGGGAGTCAGATTTAGGTGTGTAACAGAGATGTCCGAATCCAACTTGGCCCTGTGCAAGGAGCTCATGGCTAATTTTGAATTGTATCATGCTCCGTGCCTGGCGGGCAGTTTTCTGGTAGCAGACGGCAGCAAATATCTGGGCTTCCTGGGGGATGACGCCGGTCGGATGATGCGCATCACCAGTGCCTCTTTTGTAAAGGGTCAGACCTTTCTGATAAACAACATTATTGAAAGGGCAGTTCCTGCGAAGCAAAGAATTGTCGAGATCGCCAAGGGCGTAGGCGACGAATTCATCGAGACCATAAGGGATCCAGCGAGGACCAAAACACTATTGCTGGAGCTGATTACTTCCGCAGTATATGAAATATCCATCCTATTCTCGACCAGAAACTCATTTCTGATAGCAGAGAGGGAAGGAATACTCGATGAATTGGGCAGGGTTTCCAAACTTGGCGTCAAAGTCAAGATTCTTGTGATGAGGGACGAGATGATAATAAAGGAAATTTCGGACTTGAAACTGAAAGCCTCATACGAGGATGTACACGTGAACTATCTCCAGCAGTTCCTGCCCACCAAAATCACCACTGTCATAATGGACCAGGGTAAATGCATGACTATTGAAGTCAAAGACGATACCAAGGAAACGTTTCAGGATTCGATTGGACTGTCAACATACTCGAACAGTGAATCCACTGTTTTTTCCAACACTTCAATATTTGATTCGCTTTGGATACAATCAGAACTGGACAAGCAGAACAAGGCAAGGCAGGCGTATTTTCAGCTCTTCAAGGGCTTCAGGCTCAAAGAGGAAGTGTACGATCGTCGCTGGTCTTCTGATGCCAAGAGGGAAAATGCAAGCGAGCATCAGCAATAATAGAAAAAGAAGAAGATGAATAGTAATAATTATAGAGTAGGCAGAATTGCACAAGTTGGGTAGGGTACAACAGAGGCAGAAGCCTTGCGCCACTGCTATGCGCTGGCAATTTCGATAAATGCTATATTGTAGTTGTTCAGAATTATAGCGTGATCCCCGAACCACTTGCCTTTCATTCATGCAAAGTCCGACTGGGCAAGACAGCGGCTGTTGAGTCCATCATTGGATGGCGCTGCATCGAATTGCCGGCAATGCGCGGGTTCAAATTGCTTGCCTTGGTCGACAGGAGCGTTCCAAACACCGTTATTCCACCACCTTGGCGAAATAATTCAAACTCTGCGAATAGCCCCGCTCTCGGCTCATTCGAAAAGGGCTTCACACTGTATTGTGAAAGTCGAGGCGCTTCTTCGAGGCCCAAATATTAGAGGATGTGGAAATTTATGAAATGCCTGCAAAATATGCAAACGCTGTCATCCGGCTTTGAAGACCATACTGCTGCCTCAGTACCGATGATGATAATATCGGGCGATGATGGTTTGCATGAATGGGCATAATATGCAGATTCCAGGACAACGCGACCTTTTTGGATCGAGCTTGCTTGCCCCGTCGGTATTGTTATTGGCAGGACCACCCGGTTCGGGAAAAACCATGTATGCCATCCAATTCCTACGCGGCGGTCTATCCGACGGAATTAGCTGCATCTACATAAATTGTAGCCAAGGGTTTACAGCTGAAAAGTTCAATTCGTACTTTGTACCGAAGAAGGGAACTGAATCGCCCAGGGTTCCGGTATTTCATAGGCTGTCTCTGACGAGCAACGCACGATATCTTGCAGATTCATCAGCGCGCAGCCCGACAGCCAGTGATGATGGTAACAGCAGGATGAGCACCTCTGATCTATTGAGAGAGTGCATTGAAGCGATTTCGTCTGTGAACCCAGAGTATGATTCTTCACCGCTGTACATCGTCGTGGACTCTTTGACAGATTTGGCGGCAAGAATCTCAGTCTCGGAAGCAGTCAAGTTTGTGGCCAGCCTTTACGATTTCCTAAAAGCCAGGGGCAATGTGATGGCGCTTCTCTTGGATACTGCCAGCACATCCACGCATGCTGCTGACACATTCGGGTCGCTCGTTGACGGGGTTGTGCAGTTGAGGATGGTGGAAGACTCTGATCAGGAAATCCGACGGGACATAAGGATGCTCTCGATAAAGGGTACCCACAGTGCGCCAAAATGGGTGAAGTTCCAAGTCAGAGAGGATGGCACACTTCAATTTGGTGACGAGAAAAGTGTCGCCGAAGCGGGCGCAGTACGATGCAAGCTATGCGACCGTCCGGTCATCGCCGACAGCATCCGCAGCGAATCTGGTTTTGTATTTCATCCGGACTGCTTTGACACATATAGGAAACTGGGCGACATCTACGGCTCAAACCCACTCTATACACTTCAGCCCGGTGTTGTTAACGCCAACTTTTTCTTTATAGACATTGTAGGGCTGTCAGATCCCCTGCTCTCAGTTGAGAAACAGATACGGAAGATTGAGGATCTCAATGCACTGATCGGTGCATGTGATGCGTTCAGCAAGGTTCCAAACGATGCAAAGATTGTATTGCCCACAGGAGATGGAATGGTGATTGGATTCATGCTAAATCCTGAACTCCCTTTGCAGCTCAGCATGCAGCTACATCGCAGGCTTCGGGCTTTCAATGCTGGTCAGAGCCCCGGCAGGGCAATCGGCGTGCGGATCGGGCTCAGTACAGGTCCCGTATTTGTCGTAAGCGACATCAACAACAACCAGAACGTTTGGGGTCCCGGCATAATTCTTGCAAGGAGAGTCATGGACTTGGGCGATGACGGGCACATATTGCTCGCAGACAGCATCGCAGAGACACTGACGGAACTGAAGGATGAGTACCGCGCCATCATAAAGCTGGTAAGCAATGATTGCAGAATAAAGCATGGACAGAGGCTAGGACTGTATTCGGCGTACTCTGACGATTTCGGCAACCCATTAAGACCATCAAGGATTGGGGATTCTGTCTGAGATTAAGAAAAATACACAGATTCCAGGGCGGCATTTGCGTGGTGATGGCCATGATGTTGATCATGCATATGCGCGTGGGGAATGGGACATTATTTGGGGCATTTAGGTAAAATAAGTCGCAAGGGAGGTCTGGGAAGAATTAACCTTGGCCAGTCTGGATTTCTTTAGGAAATCAGGAAAGCCCCCGTCAATTCCATTTTCAGAGAGTTTTTTGGTCAATAGCGACATCACCTTGTTCGAGTATGACCCGTCCGCAGAGAGGTACAAGGACGAGCCCAGCGGTTCTTCAAATACATAGATTTTTTTCTGGTACTGTGGTATTGCGCTTTCGAGTCCGAGCAGCTCAAAGACTGTTTTCATCCGGTCCCAGATGTCAGAGCGGAGCCGCATCATTGCCCCAAAGACGCGGCTGACCCCCGCCTGCTTGCAGCTGTCCGCTATCGCGCCAAGCTCTTCTTCAGTGTCTGTAACAAGTGGTATTATGGGATCAACGTTTACTCCGCAGCAGACTCCCGCCTCGGTGAACTTTTTTATGGCGGCGAACAACTTTTGCGAAGGCGGCGTCCCCGGCTCGATTATTCTCCGCGTGTTTTCGTTTACCGTTGTTATTGACCATACTATGAAGCAATTGTCCCTATACCTGCGATGCAGCTCGAGATCCCTTTCAATGAGGGCAGACTTTGTGAATACATAGTAGGGGACGTTATACTTTTGCAGCACGTTAACGCATTTTCGTGTCAGGCCAAACCTGAGCTCGGCTGGCTGGTAACAGTCAGTTGCAGATGAGACCATCACCGGTCCTATTGTTTCTGATTTCCATCTCGCAAGCTGGCTTTCGAGCACCTCTGCTGCATTGCTCTTGGCATAGACTTTGTCATAAAAGTCAGGAGACCATTCGTACGTCGCATAACAATACGCGCAGCGGTGGTGACAACCTTGGTACGGGTTTATGGTCAGACCATCATAGTCCTTGACCACAAAAGGGTGGATAAGCGACTTGCTCTTCTTTGAGCTCAGAGACGGGGAGCCGCCGTACCACAACTTTGTCATGAATCGAGATCCCAGTGGAGGCACTAATAAGCACAGGAGCACTGTCAGGGGGAGGGGGACCCGCGCATTGTATGGATGCGGGTGCGCGTGTGTGTATATGCGCGGGTAGCATGGCAGCATAGTTTTAATTTGTTCCGCTTGTGGCACAACTTTGAAGAACATGAGAATAGGAGTGGTGGGCCTCGGGCTTATGGGCTCAGGCATTGTAGAAAGATTGATCGATGCAGGCCATGAGCTAACAGTCCACAATCGAAGCAGGTCAAAAGCAGAGCCTTTTTCAGGCAGGGCCAGGATAGCCAAGACCCCGGCTGAACTGGCAAAGGAGTGCGACCTAGTCATTACAGTTGTGACCGACTCTGATGCCCTTTACAGCGTGCTCTTGGGCGAGGAAGGAGTTGTCGCATCGGGCCGGCGAGATATCACCGTAGCTGACGTAAGTACGATTTCTCCGGCTCAGTCAAAGTCCATGGCAGAGGCGCTGCGCAAGAGGGGCATAGAAATGCTGGGCATGCCGGTAATGGGAGGACCATCAGCTGCAAGGGATGGCACACTGGTTCCAATTGTGGCCGGCTCAAGGGACGCATTTGAAAAGGCAAGGCAGGCAATCGAAGCGCTTGGAAAAAACACCTTTTACCTGGGCGATGCAGATGGCGCCGCCAACGCAGTCAAGCTCGCCCTTAACCTAAACATTGGTCTTATTGCAAGCGCTGTTTCGGAAGGCATCGTGCTTGTGAGGGGAGCAGGCATCGACCCGTCCATCTTTGTTCAAATCCTGAATTCAACCTATTTCAAGACAGGCCTTTCTGAAAAAAAAGGCCCAAAGATGGCTAGTGGAAATTACGAAGCCTCGTTCCACCTGAAAAACATGCTCAAGGACTTGGAGCTTGCGACCAGCACTGCACAGGCAGAAAAGTTGTCGCTCCCCCAGACATCGCTGGCACAGCAGATATTCAGAGCTGCCAACAATAGCGGCTATTCCGAGATGGATTATACGGCTATCTGCGCATTTCTGACTGAAATCAACGGGATGGGTTCTTCTCTCCCATGAAGCTCAAAGTACTCCGGGATTTGAAGATCGCCGATGGAATCACAATTGTCTCGTCCCTCCCCGACATGGGAAGGGTAGGCGGCCTGGTCTCGTCATTTGTGGCCGATTTCCTAAAGGCAGAGGCAGTGGCGGAGATTACATCGGTTGAAAAACCATGGGTCTCGTATTCGGACGGAGTCGTAAAAAGCGTGGTGGACACGTACAGAGTATCATACTCCAGCAACCACAAGATGCTGATTCTGACAGGTGAATCGCAGCCGCAGGACCAGCGCGAGCTGTATTCCATCTGCAACGGATTGCTCGACTATGCCCAATCCATTGGCAAGATACGAAGGTTATATGGTGCCGGCGGATACCTCCGGGAGCAGCTGACGGGGGCTCCAAGGGTTTGCGGCGTAGTCAACAGGCCGGGACTCAAGCAGGTTATTGAAGCTGCCGGAATAGAGCCGGTGGGAAATGAAATTGCCACGATAACTTGGTTCAACGGCATCATTCTGGGTCAGGCTGCAGAGAGGGACATTGACGCAATAGGGCTGTTTGGAGAAATATCGGAAACATCTGTTCCCCAACCCCTTGCCGCAAAGAGCATCGTATCAGCGCTTGCCCGGCTCGAGCACCTAGAGATCGACACAAAGCCTCTGGACAGGCACTATGAGTCAATACTTGAGGAGGTACAGAAGAAAAAAGAGCCGTCGAGTTTTGGTCCGGGCATAGGCTAGTTTTTTGCTGATAACAAACGAGAGTCCGGCCTGAACCACAGTATGGCACCTGCCACAATGACTGCAATGGCTATGATATACGCGCCGGGCGTGACAAGCATCCTGATGGGCTCTGATAGGCCATCGTAACCTGAGAAACACTGCCTTGGCAGGACATCGAGGCAGGCAGTCTGAATAGAATACACGGTATTAATCCCTATGGCTAACATGAACAAGCCTACACCTGCGGAAACTATTGCACCGGCTTTCTTGTTCCTAGCACAGGCAATCATATGTCTGCTGACACTAGGATATTTTGGTTCTGCACGATAATAATGGTTGTGGCATTGGAGAATTGAGTGTGAGTAGGAGAGTAAGAAAGAGAGAGGAGGGAGAGGGAGAAAGAAACTGTCAGTGGATCGGCGATCCTGGAGCCGCTTCCGCGCCAGCAGTGAGAAATATCGGCTTGCCCTCCGGGCCGTCGGCTGCGAGGAGCATTCCCCTAGAAATCAAGCCGCCTATCTTCTTAGGCTCCAGATTGATGCATACCACCACGGTCCTTCCGACAAATTCTTCAGGAGCATAGAAGGCAGCCCCGCCGACTGCGAGTTCTCTCTCTTCTTTGTTTCCGAGGTCGATTCTGGCCTTGAATACCTTCTTCATTCCGGGGATGGCTTCGGCAGCTACCACCTTTCCTATGCGTAGCTGAACCTTTGAAAATTCCTCAAATGTGACAAACTGCTCTGGAACAGGCTCGCTCATGAGGTTTGATGCGATCCCGAGCCATTAAAAATGCTTACTGCAAGGCCCTCTTGGATACTTGGGAATAAAAAAGCGAATCAGGGATCAATGGCCTGAGTTTTACTCCTGCCTTTTCCTTCATAGAGCCCACAAGATAACGGGTCCGGGGCTTGGCTGAAGTGATGGCATCGACCACTGCTTCGCCTGCCTTTCTTGCAGGCAGCCCTTTTGGCTCTTCCTCAAGGTATTTCCTGTATGCGCCGGAAAAGCGCGAGTCCTTGTGCACCCAGACC
>DATEIL010000219.1:0-5542 GCA_035279085.1 Nitrososphaera sp. | reverse complement strand
AAAAACGATGGTGGCGGAAGGGAATTCATTGAATTCAACTTTCTCGGAAAGGACAGCGTGCCCTGGCAGAAGAGCCTTGAGATTGATTCCGACGAAACAAAGTCGCTTGCGGCAAACCTGAAAAAATTCATGCAGGGCAAGAACCCCGGCGACCAGATTTTCGACGGGATAAACTCGCGCAAGGTCAACGCCTTCTTGCAGACGATAATGCCCGGCCTTACTGCCAAAGTGTTCAGGACCTACATTGCAACCAGGGAAGTGCAGAAGGCCCTCTCAAGCGAGAAAGTCGACAAGAACTCATCAGAGTCACAAAAGATCTATGTCGCCAAGATGGCAAACCTGAGGGCGGCTATTACATGCAACCACAAGAAAGGGGTAGACCCAAAGAACCCCGCAGCCAAAAAGGCAGTGGAAAAGTTCGACGAGTCGATTGCAAAGAGAAAGGAGGCAATTGAAATCCTAAAATCTGAAATTGCGGCTAAACAATGGAAGACCGAAGTCCAGGAAAAGCGGTTGAAGGAGCGGCTCGAGAAACTGCAGACCCAGCTGAAACTACAGCAGGAAACTCGCGACTACAGCTTGGGCACATCCCTTAGGAATTACATCGACCCTAGGGTCATGAGGGCCTGGCTGAATTTCGTGGATCTTGACTGGACGAAAATCTACACTACAACCCTCCAGCGCAAGTTCAAGTGGGTTGAAGGCTACAAGGAGCGAAACTTTAGGACTTTCTACCCCGAGCCGAAAGTCTAGCACTATCATTCGCTCATTCATTCATTGCATGGAAGGCGGTAAAATAGTATAGTATGCTATATCATATATTCAGCTGAAAGTCGATGCAGGCCAATTGTGGTCCTTGGGCGTAAATAGTCGCCAGGCAGATGTCGGAAAGAACCATTCTTTCAGAAGACTTATATCGTTTCTGCCTAGTGTTTTAACATTGGAAACGACACATTCATGGTATCTACGCGTAGGTGGGGAGAAGGTACCAGATTTTTCGTCGCAGGAACACTGCTTATTCTCCTCCTTCTCGTTGCTGTAGCGCCAAATTCAAGCGCCCAGGGAGGCGGATATGGCTCCGAATCGCTTTTCATCGCGCTTTTCTCAAATGGTGATGCACTCGTAGAATACGACGTGAAAATCAACGATCCCCTTGCAGAGGAGACCCGCATCAAGCTTTTTGCGGAAAGCAGCATAACCAACCTAATAGTAGTCGATTACGAAGACAATGTAATTGACTTTGAACCGGGTAGAACCCCGAACGAGATAGTGCTAAAGACTCCTGCAGTGGCCAATGCAAGGATAAGCTACAGCACGCAGGACCTAGTCGACAAGACGCAGGGACGATGGAAGTTTTCCCTGAACTCCAGCTCGATCGGCTTCGCCGTGAAATTGCCGCCGGACAGCGTACTTATAGATCCGGGCGAAAACTTTCCGACAATCAAGCCCTTTGGGGATCAGCAGGTATTGACGTTCAAGCCCGGCGACGTCAGGTTCGTATACGTCATCGGAGTGCTCGGGACGGAAGAGCAGGCAAACATTGTCATCCGGCTTGCCGAGACTACCATCGAGGAGACGACTGAAAAATACCCCGGGATAAATCTTACAGCCGCAACGGCCCTCCTGAGCAAGGCCACAGAAGCTCGGGATGATGAGAGATTTCCGGACGCCGAAAGCCTTGCCGGCCAAGCAAACGATGCCGCAGTGGCCGCTGCAAGGGATTATGAAGCTGCACAGGCCGCCATAACTGACACTGAGGGAAAGATCAGGCAGGCCACTGAAGAAGGACGAAGCACTGCGTTGGCAGAGCAAGCGCTGCAAAGAGCAAGGACAGAGTTTGACTCTGGTGATTATACTGCTGCAAGGGATTCCGCGGAAGACGCTGCTAGCGCTATAGGGTCAAAGCCCGAAGAGCCGCAGATGCCTCTCTTTGTAATCGTTGCTGCCGTAGTCGCCGCAGGAGGCGGTGTGGGCGCGATGCTCTATTTGAGATCGCGCAAGCCATCGCCTGCTCCAGCCGGCCGGAAGGTGATTGCAGACCAAAAGAACCGCGACAACTACAACAATAACAATAACAACAACAACGATAACGAGCCCTCCGAAAATCCATTGGAGGTTGGCAACGGCAAGGTTGATGGCGCACATGATCCGGTCATCGGTGGCAATAATAGTAATAGTATCGGCAACAGTGCAAACAACAACAATAACCCCAGCCGCACGCCCATATCTGGGGTCAACTTTAGTCCCCCTCATATAGACGCGATTGCCGACCAGCAGCCGCCGCAGCCCATAAGCAGCGGTGTTATGCCCGCGACAGTGCCGGAGTCCCAGACCGATAAATCCGTGCTGTCGCGAATTGTGGGCAAGATAGTCGAGGAAAAACCACACCTGCGGCCGGAAGATCAAGACGTGCTCAGGTACCTTGCAGATAAGGAAGGAGCCGCCTTTGAAAGTGAGATTAGGACCAAGTTCCAGCTGCCCAAGACTACGATATGGAGGCTGGTCAAGCGCCTTGAGAGGGAGGAGCTTGTAGAAATCCGGAAGGCAGGGGGCCAGAACCTCATCAAGCTAAAGTTTGAAAATCGCCAGCCGTAAACCACGCCTTTAGCACTCTCTTCCTTTCTCTAGCTCCATTTCAAACTCGGGTGGTTTTTGATCATGCTTCATGAAGGGGGTTTCATTTCACAACGGGAGGTGAACTTTCTAACCGGTAAAGTATGAGGTCATAATCATCCAAACCGATTGAGATATGAAGAGGAGCGAGAACCTAAGTTCAAGGTAAGCAACTGCTTCTACCTGACGACATTTATTCTGAAATAATATGATGCCTCATAAACGGGCAAGCTCTTATCATCCCATTCCGCTATGACCTTTATGCCATAATCTCCTTCAGGCATGTCAACTAGGTATCTCGTATTGCTTTGTTGCACGATGTCCATGTCTGTGGTTGAGTTATCGCCCACTCTATCCGCATAGACAAGTATAGAATTGGGCTGGGAATATTGGCTTACTACAAGCCCAATTTCTGTGCCTCTTGCCATGCTCACTGAGTCTTTTGGTACGTTGTAGTAGCCATCCGCAAGTATACACCTGCCAGAAACGCTCCCACCGTTGGCCAAGTATTGCTGCTTATGAACGAGCATTTTCATGTCAGGTATGCTCCATATGGCGTAGCTGCAAGGCATTTCCATGGCAAAGTACATAACAAATGCAGAACCTATAACAAGTGCAAGGATGACAGGTACAAGAAGGTCGTTCAAAGATGAGAGTATGACAGCGAGTACCTATACTTCAGAGTTTCTTGGTCACTGCAAATGACTCAAGATTATCCCCGTCTGCTGAGCCTATGCCTCCCTTTCTGAAGCAAAACCTCGCCTCATGAAGCATGATCAAAAACCACCCGAGTTTGAAATGGGACTCTTTCTCTCATGATTTAAATAAAGTACCGGCAATAATCGCGCATGTGAGCGGCGGGAACGGTGATGTCCCTGACAACATTTCTGAGCTTCTAGCTTCTCCAATAGAGGGGTTTCTAAATACCAGCATTGTGATCGTCGAAGGAGACAGGACGATTGATCAGGCCCTTGCCCTGATGAAAGACAAGGTCGCAAGGAGCGTGCTTATCTCTCACTTGGGCGAGGTGATAGGCATTGTCAGCAAGACTGACATCTTGTTCAAGGTGATGGCGCAGGGCAGAAACCCTGCAAAGGTAAAGCTGCGGGAAATAATGTCAAGTCCCGTCCTGGCTGTAAACCCCCACAATACTGTGCAGGAAACGCTTGCAATAATGGACAAGCACGTAATCCGCCAGGTCATAGTCAGCTCCCAGTCGGCAGTCCTTGGGATGGTCTCACGCGACGAAATATTTGAGAGGATTCACATGACTACGATTTCCACAGCTGACACTGCCATTCGAGGAACGCCGGTATGCATTATCAATCCAAAGGCCATCGTTTATCTGAAAGACACGCACGCAGCCAAACTCGTCTGCCCATATTGCGATTCGCCGTTTGACACAAAAGAGGGGCTTTCGGGGCACATTGACAGGGTGCATGCCGGAAGCGGAGTCCTTGAAGGTGATGTGCGGCGGATGTACGAGTAATAACGATAATAGCAGAGCATTACTAACCGGCTAGCCGCCGGGGATGCTCTCCGGGGTCTTTCTTGACCTAAAGTACTTGACGGCACCGATTATCAGTATGATGATGCCTGCGATGACTAGGATGATCCCTGCCAGCACCCCTATTCCATAGGTTATCAGCGACTGCATTGCTGGCTCGTCGGCAGAGACGCCTCCCCCTTCTTCCGCCACGGGAGAATTGAGCAGCGCTCCGCTCACGGTGACTGTCTGTGAGCCGATGTTCTTGATTACAAGCGTATGGTCGCCGGGCTCACTTGTGACTACAGTGCTCGTAAACCGGCTGCCTGTGACGTTAAAATCGCCAATCGTGTCGCCGCCGGGTCCCGTTACGGTTGCGATGAGCGGAACATCAGGGGGACGGCTGTCCAATGACAGCAAGAGTTGCCTGCCTTGGGGCAGGTCCTTTAATACTCTTGGATATGACTGCCCCGGACTCAGTTGCTCGTTGTTGATGACGGCCCCGCCCTCAAGAACCTGCTTTGTAACTGCAAACACGGAAACTCCGGAAATTACCAGGCCCGCAACCAGGAGGCCCGCGCCGATTATCAAAAGTACATAACTGCTCTTCACTATTTCATACTGAATCGAGCCTGTCTATTAGCTTATTGCCGGTCAACAGCCGCCGCGGGGGCAAGATCCCAAAGCTGGATCAGATTATATTATCTACTGCGAAATTCCATCTGGCTTTCCGCCGCTACATACAGGCAGTGCCGGGGTAGCTCAGCTTGGTTAGAGCGTACGACTCATAATCTAACTTTCGATAGGAAATCGTAAGGTCGCGGGCTCAAATCCCGCCTCCGGCACCAAATTTTTATCCACATGCGCCCAATGTCCACCCGCCTAATCTTGATTTGCTTGCAGCTGAAATATCTGCCTGCAGAATAAGAGAAGCACACTAAAGGCTTTTTTAACATGAAATTCAAATTGTATCAGCGTATATTGCCATGACCGACAAAATCTGCCCTGTATGCGGCCTAAAGTTTAATGAAACCAGCAGAGGGATAACTGTGAGCAGGCAGCCGTATCATGACAAGTGCATAATGGTACTGGAATGCAACAACTGTGGCAGGACCATGGGATATCTCGCCCGGAACGCGTCAATCGAGGGAAGGAACCCGCAGATGTTCTGCACAGTATGTTCAAGAAGAGTGAGGAAAAAGTCCTAGCCTTGTGTAGAACTCTCCGGATTCGTTCGCGCCCTAGTAAGAATGAACCTGTGACTTGTGCTCGCGCAGATATTTTTTCTTCTTGAACCGTTCGTTGCATTTTTCGCACTTGAATGGTTTTTCAAACTCTTCAAGAAAGCGCTTTCTGCGCTCCTCTGGCGAATCAATGATCCGGTTCTGCTCATCTGCATTTATCATGATACTGAACACCGTACTTTTTTTTTTTTTTTTTTTT
>DATEIL010000218.1:0-5044 GCA_035279085.1 Nitrososphaera sp. | reverse complement strand
CGAAAGGGCAGCATGTTTGCAGCTATCATTGCAGTTGCAATTGCGGTGCTTGTGATCGTTATTAATTATGTGACGTTTGACGGGGTAGCCAATGCCATCATTCGCGACCTCGTAGACTATAGGTTCGGCCACATCCTGATAACGGACAGGGATGGCAACATCGACAGACCGGACGGGGAGATTATAGGCTTCCTCGACAACACCGGCCTCGTGGAGGGGGCAACTGTCCGGCTGACCAGCGTCGCTTCGATAAACAACACTAGGAGCGCCGTGCCGGTCAGGGCGTACGGCGTTCCAGTCATCGGAGTGCTGCCTGCGGAGGAGACAGGTGCTACCCGCCTTGCCGACACTATAGTCCAAGGCAGCTTCCTCACTTCGCGGGATTCTATCATCCTAGGGTCAAGCGTTGCTGAAGACCTCAATGCCAGAATCGGAGATCCGCTGATGCTAAAGGTCACCGACGAGTCGGGCAATGAACAGACCAAGAGATTCTTTGTTGTCGGGATATCAAAGACGGCTGGTGGCCTCGGATTCGATACCTCCGCGATAGTAGACATTAAGGCCCTGCGGGACATGACAGGTAGCGATGAGAGCAGCGAGCTTATTGTCCGGCTTTACGATCAGCGTGATTCTTCAAAGGTGGCGCAGCTATTTTCTGCGAGATACGCCGGCGAACGCTTCAAAGTGGAGACAATCGAGGAGGCAGGCGAGAGCATTCTGGAGGGCATACGCTCAGGCATTGCGTTCATCAACCTGGTAGGGTATTTTGGCATGCTCTCTTCTGCATTTGGAATTATCACGATAATGATGATGATTGTGACGAGCAAGATCCGCGAGATCGGAGTCATGAGGGCGATCGGCTCGAACAAGCTCGATGTCATGATAATATTCGTGATACAGGGCACGCTGATAGGCGCGATGGGCGCGGCGCTCGGCTTTGTGCTTGGTTCCGCGTATGCGCTCTATGCCCAGAATGTGGGGCTGAGCTTTGGCGAAAGCCTTTCGCTTGCCGTGCGCTATGATCCGGCGTTTGTCGCCAACACAGCTATCACCGGCCTTGTAATGGGTGTGGTGGCATCCCTTTACCCTGCGTGGCGCACGACAAAGCTCGAACCCGCGGAGGCGACCCGGTATTAGTACCAGCAGCACTAGCGGCAGCCGGAGCACAAGAAGCACTAAGGACAGGAGGGCCATAGTCGAGGCAGCCAGGCTGACAAAGGTCTACGGCGCCGGGGATGTTACCACGGTCGCACTTAATGACGTGACTTTTGAAGTGCGTCGGGGAGAATTCGTGCTAATAGTAGGGCAATCCGGGTCGGGCAAATCCACGCTCCTCCACATGGTCGGCCTCTTGGATAAGCCCACGGCAGGAAGGATATCCATTGACGGGATCGATGCTACCAACCTCTCCGACTCTGACAGATCTGAAGTCAGGCGGCACAAGATCGGCTTTATCTTCCAGGCGTATAACTTGCTGTCCGATCTCAGCGTCGTGGAAAACGTAATGCTACCCATGATGATGGTCGGTAATGGGTCATCGTCGGCGATGCGCCGCGAGGCCGAGATGATATTGGGCAAGGTGGGCCTTGCAAGACAGGTGGACAAGCAGGCAAACCAGCTGTCAGGCGGCCAGATGCAAAGGGTCGCAGTCGCCCGGGCGCTGGTGAACAGGCCTGCACTCGTATTGGGCGACGAGCCGACTGGCAACTTGGACTCAAAGTCCTCGCAGGACGTGATAACTCTAATGAAGGATCTCAACAAAGAACTCGAACAGACATTTGTGATAGTGACGCATGCGCGGGAGACATTTGGAAGGGTCGACAAGACAATCGTGCTCAAGGATGGCAGGATAGAAGAGGTCATACAATAGGATGGAATGAAAAGAGAGAAAAGACCAAGGATGAAAAGTCGATGCGCAATGACACAAGAGGGCAGAAGGGGAGAAAGAGGATGAGGAGGCTTCAGCAGGTCTGATGGACTTTAGGATCATACTGGCGTCAAAGCTACTGCTAAGGAGGAAGGGCAATTTCATCGCGTCTGTTACCGCGCTGGTAATCGGAGTCATGGTCATACTCTTCAACTCGCTTATCTTCAACGGAGTTGCGCAGGGGATACTCAGGGACCTGGCCGACTATCAATTTGGAGATGTCATTGTATCAAAAAACGAGGGAAATTTCGCTGGTGATGACCTTCAGCTGATACGCTATGTCCAGACTTTCTCCTATGTCGAGGCAGCAGCGCCGAGGCTCGGCTCAATAGCATGGATGAATTCAACTGAGGGCTCGTCGAAAAATGAGGCTGACAAGGTACCGATAATTGGCGTGGACCCTCTGAGGGACCCCCGGGCGTCAAAACTCTACGCTACCATACACGAAGGCTCGTTTGTAAAGTCACGGGGTCAGCTGGTTCTTGGAAGCAGCGTGGCATCGGATCTGAAGGCGACGATCGGAACAAGGGTTGATGTCAAGATGCCCACAGCCACCGGCGACGATTCTTTAAAGGATTTTATAGTTGTCGGAATCTCGCAGTCACCCGGCGGGCTGGCATTTGACAATTCGGCCATAATGACGGTCGACGATGTCAGGGAAATGACTGGACGGGACGGTGAGACCGACCAGATCCTCATAAAACTGACCGACAGGGGCTTTCAGGACGACATAAAGTCCCGGCTGAACATTGCATACCTAGACCAGAACCTGAAGGTTCAGACGATTGAGGAGGCCGGCGAGCAGACACTTGCGGGGATCCGTTCCGGAATTGCGTTCATCAACCTGGTCGGCTACTTTGGGCTGCTATCAGCATCCTTCGCCATAGTCACCATAATGATGCTAATGGTCTCGAGCAAGACAAAGGACATCGGCATCATAAAATCCCTCGGAGGCAAGAGCATGGATGTCCTAGTAGTATTCATACTACAGGGATTATTTATCGGAGTGATCGCGGCTATAGGCGGTTTTGTAGTAGGCTCGATAGTCGGGCTGTATCTCCAATCAATCGAGTTTTCATTTGGCCCCGGGCTTGTACTGGAGGTCACATATGATCCTGTTTTCACGCTGACTTCGTCACTGTTTTCAATTGTCCTTGGGACGGCCGCGGCGATATATCCGGCTCTGCGGGCGTCAAAGCTCCAGCCAATCGATGCAATGCAGCGTACTTGAAAGAGAGGGGGAGAGAGTGTGTGTGCGTAAATCATCGCCTGACCTTGTCCCGAAGTCGTCTTGATGCAAGAATAATGCATATGTGCATATACGCACTTCATGAAATTCATACTTTGTCTGCATGTATCGGCACACACGCTTTTTCCTTAGCTGAAGGGGTGACGAAATCATTCATGCTACTGCTATTGATTTGAAGAGATGCGGAATCCTATCCTACCCTGCTGCTTCGGCGTGTTCTGGAGATATTACCAGGCTGGTCCCACCAATATCGGAATAAGTCTTTCCCATCGACCTTGTCAGCTGCTGCAGGCCCTCAGTCGCAGTTGTCCAGGTTGTGTCATACAGGCTGACCCCTAGGCCCTTACTCTCGATGGGCCGCCACGAATAGTACGTCCATCCAAATCCGTTCTCCCTGAACGATTCCAGATAGACATCGCTTTCGTCTTGGCTGGATGCGCTCCACTCGCCGACTAGGACTTCAATCCCGCCCCAGTCTTCGGACCACTTCTTGAAGTTGTTAACCTGAACTTCAGCTTGGCTGCCGGAAAATGGCGCGGCGTACAGGTGCGGGGTATAGACAACGCCAGAGACGTTCTGCGGAACTATCTTGTATTCCAGGGACGGGACTCTTTGAAATCCGCGTGTAGTCTCCCTGTCAAAGAATATTTTCTTGTCACTTACTTCTCTGATTCCCTTTGCCATGTAAGTATGATATTTGCCCAAGTCGTCGTACTGAGACGCGCTGAAAATGTGGGGCTCATTGAGGATCTCGTAGCCAACGACGTTATCAAACCCGTCAACCCTTGCAATCACACTTTCAAAGAACTCCAGCTGCAGATCCCAGATCTGCTTCTTCCCTTCGACGGTGATATCATTCCGCAGAAATGCAGTCCAGAATGGCGCTGCTGTTGAAAGATACGTGTCGTTGCTCTGTACCAGTGGAAAATCCCGAACGACAAAGGACGGGAATCCCCTGCCCTCTGCATCGCCCAGCTTTTTGATGTCCCAGTAGCTCGACGTGTACCAGTGGTGGTTGTCAAATATGACGCAGATGTCATTGTCTGCGGCCGTCCTTGCGACCACTTCAAGCTCGTTGAGAAACGCCGCCGAGTTGTTTGCATATGATTCCCAGTATATCGGCACCCTGACAAGATTCATGCCATTTAACTTGATGTGGCGCATGCTTTCGCTTACATAGTCACTAGGCGGATGGAACGTTCCACCCTGCTCCCTGTTCGATAGGACATTGTCGATAAAGACCACTCCGCGAAACTCGCTCATTGGGATCCCTGAGCAATCTATCACACCCGCGTCGCTTCCCAATGCCAGATGGGAGAATAATTCCCTCTGTACCTCCTGGCTCGTAGGTCCAAGGAACAAAAATGCCCCCAGAAATGCCGGAATTATCAGCGTAAACAACAGCTTGCTAGCCATCTAAAATCCTGCCTTTTTTCCGTGGTGTCAAAACCTAGTCCCGCACTCCTCACTGCGCAAGACGATATTCTTGGATGTCATTATGTGGTCTTGTGGTTGTTTTGTACCCATCATCGTTTGGAGGCTGTGTTAAAAAGCTAGTATGACACAGCGAACGGTTCTGTAACGTTCCCTGGCTTATAGACAAGCTGGTACTGTGTAGCCCGGATGCTGCCACTCATGTTACACTTGCCACAGGTATGACTCCGTTACTTGTCGATAATCTGAATTCGATTTCCTGGTGCCTCTTGCGCGGAGCAATGGGGTTTCCTTTGTGTGCGCACGTGTGTGTGTACATAACTATGCGTATCTATGTGCTTTTTTTTGAACAGAAATGAAAGCTGCAACAGAAACTGGGACACCCACTCTGTGTATTGCTCTCCCCCGCTACCGTCACCATCTGGCGACGGTAT
>DATEIL010000217.1:0-15921 GCA_035279085.1 Nitrososphaera sp. | reverse complement strand
CCACACCATGGCGCCCAGAAATCGACGAGCATTATGGGGTATCTGGCAACTTCTGAAGCAAAATTCGCGTCGGTCAGGACCACCGGCTCTGTCAGGCCGGACATTGTCGCCCTTGCAGAAGCAGCCTTCTGGAGTTCGGCCAGCTTTTTCTGCTTGATGGCCTCAAGCTCGCTGTCTTCGTCCATATGGTATAACATATCATCTTGGCCAAAATATGTGCTATAATTCTTGCGCGCCGCCGGCGATATTTTATTATTATCATCGTCATGACACTCCTTGTGACCTTGGAAAAAGAGGAAGAGCAGAAGCAGGAGCAGGAGAATGACATGACTCTAGATTCAATAGTCGAAGTGCCGATCGAGGATAATGATGATAACGATAATGATGCTAAAGCATTAACCGCCGCAGCTGAAATCAAGCAACTGCGGGAAGATCTCCGCCGGTCAAAGGACGCTTCAGAGAACACCATGAACAAGATGAAGTACCTGATGGCAGATTTTGACAACTACCGCAAGCAGATGGAAAAGCAGCTTGCTTCAAGGGCCGAATCGATCAAGGCCGAGCTCCTCCTAAAGTTCCTCAACATCCGCGATGACTTTTTGCGGGCCATCGCCGTGGCTCGCCAGAGCAAGTCGGAGCCGGTGGTGATCCAGGGCCTCGAGGGGATAATGAAGAACATCGACTCGCTTCTCTCCTCTGAAGGCGTCGTCGAGATAGAGACTGAAGGGACGCCCTTTGACCCCAATGTCCACGACGCAGTGGCGTATTCAGCAAAAGACGACGTGCCGGAGAACACTGTCACATCCGAGATAAGGAAGGGATACATGCTAAACGGCAAGGTCCTGAGACCCAGCCTAGTCGAGGTCTCCAAGAAGATAGTTAAAAATAGTGTTTCTGACAGTAATAACCCGACAGATACTACCACTAACCAAGGAGATTGAGAAAAAAGAATGGGTAAAATAATAGGAATAGATCTTGGAACAAGCAACTCTGCTGCCGCTGCAATGATTGGCGGCAAGCCCACGATAATCCAGGCTGCAGAAGGAACATCAGTAGGCGGCAAGGCATTTCCGTCCGTAGTCGCGTTCTCACGCGACGGCCAGCTAATAGTCGGTGAACCGGCAAGGCGCCAGATGATTTCAAACCCTGAAGGCACTGTAATTGCCGCAAAGCGCAAGATGGGGACTGACTTTAAGTTCAAAGTATACGGCAAGGAATACACACCGCAGCAGGTGTCGTCGTTTATCCTTCAAAAGATAAAGCGCGACGCCGAGGCGTTCCTTGGCGAGACCGTCGACAGGGCAGTCATTACCGTCCCGGCGTATTTTAACGATAACCAGAGGCAGGCCACGAAGGATGCCGGCGACATTGCGGGCCTCCAGGTGGTCAGGATAATCAATGAGCCTACCGCTGCTTCGCTAGCATACGGCCTTGACAAGGCGAACAAGGACCTGAAAATCATGGTCTTTGACCTCGGCGGAGGGACCCTTGACGTAACCATCATGGAGATGGGGGGCGGGGTATTCCAGGTAAAAAGCACGTCCGGCGACACCCAGCTGGGCGGAACCGACATGGACAACACGCTGGTCCAGTTCATCGTGCAGGAGTTCAAAAAGCAATCCGGCCTCGATGTCAGCAGTGACAAGGCTGCAATGATGAGAGTGAGGGAGGCCGCCGAAAAGGCCAAGATAGAGCTATCCAACGTAGTCAGCACCGAAATCAACCTACCGTTTCTGGCATATGACGCGTCTTCGGGGCCGAAAAACCTCGTGTTCCAGCTCACCCGGGCAAAGCTCGAAGAGCTGCTCAGGCCGATAATCGAGCGATGCAGGCAGCCAGTAACTCAGGCCGTCGCTGACGCCAAAATGACTGCTGCCGAAGTCGACAAGATAATCCTGATCGGCGGGCCCACCAGGATGCCCATGGTCAGGCAGTTTGTAGCTTCAGTAATGGGCAAGGAACCGGAGCGCGGCGTTGACCCGATGGAGGCAGTCGCGATGGGCGCAGCCATCCAGGGTGCGATCATTTCCGGCGACGTATCGACGGACATCCTCCTGGTAGATGTCACTCCGCTGACGCTGGGCGTCGAGGTCCTAGGAGGCCTAAAAGAGCCGCTGATTGAAAGGAACACCACCATCCCGACAAAAAAGAGCAAGGTCTTTACCACCGCTGCCGACTACCAGACTGCCGTTACCATCCACGTCGTGCAGGGCGAGCGACCCATGGCCGCAGACTGCGTGTCGCTTGGCATGTTTAACCTGTCCGGTATTCCACCGGCACCAAGGGGCGTTCCTCAGATAGAGGTGACATTTGACATCGATGCAAACGGAATCCTGAACGTTGCAGCAAAGGACCTGGCCACGCAAAAGGAAGCCAAGATCACCATCACTGCAAACAACAAGCTGTCAAAGGACGAGATTGAAAAGCTAAAGCGCGACTCTGAGCAGTTTGCAGAGGCGGACAAGAGGAAAAAGGAAGATATCGAGCTCAAAAACGAAGCGGACAACCTGATTTACGCTGCTGAAAAACTGGTGAACCAGGACCTCAAGGACAAGATAAGCGCAGACCAGTCTGCAAAGGTTACCAAGGTGGTGCAGGAACTGCGGGAGGCGATATCTGGCAACAATGCCGACAGCATCCGCGCAAAGGTACAAGAATTAAAGACAGTTCTTGGAGAGATAAGCACGGCGGCTTATCAGAGTGCCGGCGCCGCACAGGGAGCAGGAGCAACAGCTGGCGCATCCGGAGCTACGGGAGCCACAGGGGCAGCAGAGGAAGCTCAGGCTGGAGGCGGGTTTGGTACAGCAGGACCTGCAGGAACCGCGGCGGGACCTAACCCATCTCCTTGAAGTAAAACACAATATAGAGAATATAATAGAATGAGCGCCGACAAGTCAATTTGGTTGTGGTTGATGGGGAGGAAGGTTGAACCCGCATGAGCAACAGCAAGCGTGACTACTACGAAGTCCTTGGACTGCAAAAGAGCGCAGGCAAGGACGACATCAAGAACGCCTACCGCAAGCTTGCACTCCAATATCACCCTGATCGCAACAAGGACGCTGGTGCCGAGGAAAAGTTCAAGGAAATTTCTGAGGCTTATGCGGTGCTCTCTGACGACGATAAGCGCAAGCGCTACGACACATACGGACACGTCGGGGCTGACGAGGCCTTTAGAGGATCCGAGGCCAACTTTGACGAGATTTTCAAGGACATTGGCTTTGGCGGCTTTAGGGACATCTTTGAGCAGATATTTGGCGGCGGGGGACGCAGGGGAGGAGCAGGAGGGTTTGGCGAGGACCTGTTCGGATTTGGCGGCGGCTTTCGAAGACAGCAGCGTGGGAGGGACATCATTTACGACATGGAGTTATCTCTTGAAGATATCCTCCGCGGAAGAAAGGAGGAAGTCGAAGTCCCGCGCCTGGACAAGTGCCCCGTCTGCGCTGGCACCGGAGCGGCGCCGGGGACAAAGCCCAGAAAGTGCACGGTCTGCGACGGTCATGGGCAGACAAGGCGGGTCTACAACCAGAACCGTTTTTCCACCTTTGTTTCACTTGAACCCTGTCGGACATGCCAGGGCAGGGGCCAGATAATAGAAAGGCCCTGCAGCAGCTGCAAGGGCTCAGGGCGAGCCCGGCAGGTGAAAAAATTAAAGCTCGAGATACCTCCGGGCATTGAAGAAGGCATGGCGTTTCAGCTGCGCGGCGAAGGCGAGGCGTCGGAGCAGGGCGGGGGAGCCCCCGGCGATCTCGTCGTGCGCCTCCATGTAAAGCCGCACCCGCAGTTTGAAAGGATCGAAGATGGGCATCTTGTATACAACCTCGGGGTGAATTTTGCCGACCTTGCCCTTGGCACGGAGATTCGGATCCCTACCCTTGAGGGCTCTGAAAAGCTCAAGGTGCAGGCCGGCACACAGCCAAACTCTATACTGCGCATAAAGGGCAAGGGCTTGCCAAGATACGGGAGTTCTGGCAGGGGGGATCAGCTCATAAAGATCGAAGCCAAGGTTCCGACGAAGCTCAGCGACAGGCAAAAGTCGCTCCTCAAAGAGCTCTCAAAGGAGTTTGAGGAATGACGATATTATACTTTAAATAAGATTTATGCACAATTTGAACCATGTCGTCGCCATTTGATGAGTGGTTCGGATCTGGTAGAAGGAAGCGCTTTGGGTCATGGTTCCCTGACATTGATGATATGATGAAGGAGATGGAGAAGATGATGCAGGATGCATTCAGGAACGTCGAGCAGCAGGTTCCAAAGAACCTTGTGCGCGAAAGAAAGATGGAGGACGGATCCACCGTGAGGGAGATGGGCCCTATTGTCTATGGCTATTCTGTCAAAATAGGCCCGGACGGCAAGCCCGTTGTCCGCAAGTTTGGCAACATTGACGCTTTCCCGAATATTCGTGGTGGCGGGATGTCTGTCAAAGGCGAGCGCGAGCCTCTGGTTGATGTTATCAAGGGAGAGAGCGAGATTCGCGTGGTAGCAGAGGTTCCGGGAGTCGCCAAGGAAGACTTGAAAGTGACTGCAGATGAAAATACAGTCACCATCGAGTCGCTGACCGGAGAGCAGCGTTACCACAAGAAAATTGATCTGCCTGATGCTGTCGACCCCAAGACTGCCAAGTCTAGCTACAAGAACGGCATCCTTGAAGTATCATTCAAGACAAAGGGCCGAGAGAAAAGCGGCGTGCAGATTAACATCGACTAGTGCGAAAAGATATAATGCCAGTTGACCGGATAGCGTAACGGCAAACATGTGTCTGTGTGCGCGGGGGTTGCCAAGCCCGGTCAACGGCGTGAGTTCAGTTTAGGTTCTGACTGACACGATGCTCAGATGTAATGAATTGACTGGGATACCTCATCCCTTAGGGGTTCGTGGGTTCAAATCCCACCCCCCGCACTTTTCTTACTATCTCATGCACGGCAGCGTTCAAATTTTGACCCCTGCTTGCCGTTACCCGTAAGTTGCGAAACTTTTCAGAATGTCTTAAATGCACGTAGACTCCGACAGGCTCTAATCGGTAATGACGACGTTGAAGCCAGACACTTTGATATCGGAATAACTTCAATTAGGTTAGTCCGCGTAGGCAATGTCATTCAGATCATGTTTAGCAGTTCTCTCGAAGCAAAGTTTCTTTATAGGGAATCGGCAGAAATGTATAATCGAGCAGAAGACAAATCATAAAACGCGTAACTTTGAAAAATCTTTCGGAACGTAAGAAGGCGGAGCTTAGACTTATAGCTGAGCTAACACTCGAAGCAACCTTGGGGGCAGAAGAAAAGCTGGCAAAGCTTGCTAGAAGGAAACCAACAGCATAATCCATAGTAATTCTTACCGATAAGAACAAGCGTAAATCCCACCCCGACATCATCGCCGCTCACAGATTCATTGTTGATCTAATAGCTGGCATTCAGATCGACATTTTGGTTAGGTCATTACAGGTATCGGCTATCATGGTGTTTGCACTCAAGCGTGCCATATTATCTTGCACGCAATAGAAATTACATTCTGACATAAGAATATCAATGTTATTCTGTAACTACGAATGACTTTTCGCTTGATGATGTTGACGCATCTCGCAAACTTTTCTGGATTACTGTTGCTTTATATTTCCCGGGTTCGTCCAAGCTGAAGTTAAAGGCGTTCTCGTCACGGGGGATATTATATCTAAAAAACATATTAACGTCGCCTGCAGAACAAGTTGGAATCTCATAGTATATTGATTGGTGGAAATCTGGTCTGCTTGTGCCGACAACCCAAGCCTGAATCTCCGCACACGATTTGCCGAATCCGCTGATCGTTGCTGAAAAACCTATTTCTTCGTTCACATTATATGTTTCCTGCAGACCATTTATGTCTATATTCACAAAATTAAATATGGGCAAGAAAAGCATCAACGATACTGTTCCCCCAATTATCAGTACAAGAATTACCAAATTGAGAGAGCGGCGGCTTAACTTCCGCATATTGTCTCTTGGGTTTTTGGCTAAAAAAAGGTAGTGGAGGTTGTTGCCTCTCAGGTGTACGACCGCATTCTGTTGTAGTATTCGCTCACTTGATAGTTGGAGAGCGGGTTAGAAGAACTATCAGTCCAAACTCCCGTACCGAAGTGCATCGTGCCATATGTATTCCAATTTATTCCAGATGTGAATTTTGCAGATCCAAGAAAGGTTGGCTCTACTGCTCCACTTCCATTATCTATGTACGCATATACCCCGGCTACTGTTAATCCCGTGGTAGATTTCACAGCTACAACCTCTAGGAAGTATGTTGTCGAAGTAGAGGGTGTTCCGCTCCAAATTGTGGTCGTACTCACTGTCCCGCCTGTATTGACGTAGGATGCCTTTATTCCAGTATTATCAAGTTCAATTGTAGCCATTCTGTTTGTAGAATCCGCTACGTTATTTGTAGAATGTATACCCAGCGAGAATCGATAAGCCGTCGTTGGCTTCACTTTTACAGTCATGAGGACAGCACCTACTGATGGCATAACTTGACCGAGATTTGTCTGACTTGCAAAAGCCCTATGAGTGCCCGCCACAGTAGTCTTTTCCGTCATGGGAAGTGCTGCATTTGAGCTACTGCATGTCCCGGTCCAGATGACATCGCCGCCACTGGAATTGTGTTCGAAGCATTGCGGTGTCTTGGCGATTCCTCCGCCATATAACGAAGAGCTTGTTACTCCTCTGATGTCGTCAAGAGTAGGAGCAAAAATTCCATACGAGTCATAAGGTGTAGAATCAAAGTACATTAGCGTTTGTTCTCCACCTGCGTTTGAATGAGCAAGCCCTTTTACTCGTCCCATGCTACCATTACTAGTAAAAACGAGCGTAAATCCCAAATTCAACCAGACTGCATGTACTTTCGGATGTCCGACTGAGGTGGTTATGTTCTAAACCGCTGTGACACATTATTGTTGCGATCTACTTTTCTTTGCTGCGTTGATGTAGGTGTCGATGAATGTCTTGGCATACAAATTTGCATGTCTTTCTGTTCCCCTATGAGGTCCACCTTGACTTCTGATATGGTGGTAGAACTCATGCAAGATGATAAAGGGGTTGTAAAAAACATCCGAGTTCATGGCGTATATCTTTCTCTCTTTTGGAACGTACACAGCATAGGCCGTTCTTCTCTTTCCCTTAACGGTACCGACCACGATTTCAGGCGACTCCACGTGGTAATACCTGCTAAGCAATTGCAATGCCCCTTCTGTCTCCTTTGTAAGAATCATGTGAACGACTCTTACCTGGGTTATCTGGGGCGGGAGTGCGCCAGAAGCGACCATCTTGTTTGGACTGATCGTGAGCCGATATAATAAAGTGCAATCGGAATTGTTGTATCATAAACCTGAAATCCTATTTGGCAGCGAGCACATGCCTGCCCTAATACTCCTCGTCGCCCCTAACCTGCTTGAAGCAGAAAAAACACCCACACACGCATTTCTCCTGCTTTTGTCGCCATCGATCTGGAAGCGATAGCTGTAATTATCGCCTCAGATGTCGTAATCATCATATTGTCATTGGCAGAAGCTGAGACCTTTCACAAAGCACGAGAACAGAATCGGGGAGCTTTTCATTGTCCAATTTAGACGATATAGACGCAGACAATGTGGATGACAAGATAGCCTACCACGAGGAGATGGAACAGCTATGCAATAGGACACAGCGTCTCGGGATGGCTGCTCATCACCGGCATATGCAACAAATCTTGCGGGATTTGAAAAAGCACATTCAAGACAATAATGCTACTGGGCCTACTACCTGACAATCGCGCGGCCTAGAATCTTTCTTTTCCGTTCAGTATAATTTTCTGGACGGCTCTGCAGGTCTGTACCCTCTGTAATCGTTTCTCGATTTGTCGTTTGCATCATGCGCGTACTTGGCCAAATGCATTTCTAGCTGCTCTTTCATGCCAAACTCTTGGCCGCATTGTGTGCATTTGTGAAGGCTTGAGGATTCGTGTATGTATTCGACATGCATCTCAAGCTGGTAACCTAGCTCGAATTCTCTGCCGCAGACATCGCATTTGAAGATGTTAGTTTCTGCCATCGCAGCATTATGGCATCAGGCAGCCCAATAAAAACAAAGGGCTTTGGAACGTATGCGGACATGCTGGTCATGATTATTATTCTTGGTCAACATAAAGCGCGCCCCTTATCCCCATGCAACTTGTTCAAATGATAAAGCCACAACAACACCAATCCTAGAGAGCATATGTCGCCTTTTCAGCTGAACATTCAGATTCCAATACTCTGTCATTAACCTCGTCTTGCCATTTTCCTATCATGCCGGATGAGTAGCCTCATTGAGTCAGTACTATTGTCATTGTGTGCTTGCTCGCCCCGTGCAGGCAGCAATATCCGTAAATATCAGACCACTTGTACTGGCTGATATGGATTTTCTGTCTAAAAAGATGCAAAAGTTCAGCATGAAAGCTTCTGGAATGAGTGATGAAGCCATCAGGGATATGGAGCGGCAACAGGAAGAGGCAGAGCGCGCAATGAAGCAGGGCGGGCCAACGGCAGCACAGGATGCATACATGAAGCGGATGGAAGACATGATGAAGAAGCAGGCAAATGCGAATGCATCTGGAACCGGAATGTCAATTGCAGACGAGCTGGCTAAACTGGCAAAGCTGAAGGAGCAGGGAGTAATTTCAGATTCCGAGTTTCAACAAATGAAACAGGAATTGATCAAAAGAATGAGCTAGTGACTCGATGGAACCAAGTCAGCACTTACGGATTTGCCCAAAAAGACTGCGACTACCTGAGGTATGCGACGGGCAGATGTAGTATGACAAAGCTCCTGCCCTGCCTATGGCGAAAAAATCTGTGCCTTCAGTTCTTCGATGCTAAACACAATCCCGCACCCTTTTTGCATTCTACCAACGTTACTGCGTTAGCATCAAGGCCAGTGTTACCTGACGCTCTGAGGCGGCCGGCGCATGAGGGGCAATAGAGCATCAAGAGAACATATGCACAGCAAGACTGAAAGCCTGTTTTGGCGATGTTTCTGAAAGAATGCTCTGAATTCATGATATTATGAACTGAAACCTCAAGGCTTCTCCGCATTCAATGGTGTCAGAAATGCGTTTTTGAAGCGGGTATCGTGTGTGGCATAAAATTCATCCGTCCGAACAAAGAGATGCTTGAATGAATTATTTTTCTCTCTCCCCACACCCCGACATATCTACATCGATATACCGTCCTCAACTAGGCCGGGACAGCAAGAAATTCCTGAAGCGCTTGGGATGGTTGTCTCCTCGATATCAAAGATGATGGTGAGGAATCCAACACAACAGCCACTGTTGCTTCTTCACCTGGTGAAGTCAATGGAAACAACAATAGTAATACCAATACTTGTACGCCAAGATTGCAGGGCAGGTACTATAGTAGTAGTATCCTAAGCTACATACAAAGCGGGATATGGCATTCCCTGCCAATTTTATTTTGGCACCATTGAGCAATATCTTGGCAGAAGGGCTGACTCTATTGCCTGAACATCGTACCGCACCGTACATTCTACTATTCTCTACAGGAGAGCCCGGAGATCTTGAAACGTCTTGATTCCACGCTAATTCTGAGCATATTGCTGCTCTTTACGGTCTTTATGCTGCCAGCGAACCCCGTCCTGCTGAAAGCAGTCGCGGCAGCAGAAGAAGACGGAGAAGAGGAAGAAGATGCGGCTATGGAGGATGACTATGAATACTATGAGGATGGATACGGGTATGAAGAGCCGGCTGAAAATGATGATCCTTACTACTATGATGATTATCAAGACGATGGCGCATCATCCGGAGCCGTAGAGGCAGCGCCTTTTGACGATTCGGTGACCATAAGCGAGCACGACATAGTCACCCTCAACGTCTTGGCAAACGACAAGGCGCTTATCGGGGCTGGGGCCTCTCCAAAGCTTGTCGAAACCACGGACCCGGAATTCGGCGAGATAATAATTAACAGTGACAATACGATAACGTATTCCCCGTCGCAGATCCAACTGCCGTCAGGATACGAAAAGGCAGACGTTGTGCACTACACTGCAACGACGGACGGCGTCTCTCTCTACACGGGCACGATTACTTTTTGGATACAGCAGGTCAACGACTCTCCCATTGCATATTCTGCCAATTACACGATAAAGGAAAACCAGCAGGCAGTTTTGTATCTGGACGCCTACGATGAAGACAACGACGGCCTGACATTTACAGCTATGTCAGAACCTGCATTTGGCGAGTTTGATCTGGATCCACATTCCGGCCGTCTTGCCTATACTCCACTGTATGAATTCGCTGGCAAAGTGGAAATGACCTTTCAGGTGAGTGACGGAACATCTGCAAGCGAAGTGGCAACGATTGAACTGACCGTCCTTGAAGTCGGTGCTGCAAGCTCGCAGGCACTCCAAGTACAGGAGGAGGACGATGTTGAGGATGACGAAGAGGAAGAAGGTGCTGGGCAGACCGAAGACCCAGCAACAGAGGGTAATTCGGCAACTGAAAACACGATGCCTGTTGCAGATGCCGGTGACGACTTTGATGCCCTTGCCGGCGACATCATATCGCTGGATGCATCTGGCAGCCATGATTCTGACAATGACTCCCTCACTTTTTCCTGGTTGCAGACAGGAGGGCCGGAGGTGTCACTCGTATCAGCTGATACCGACAGCCCATCCTTTGATGCCCCTCTGGTGGAGTCGGAGACCCATCTGGCCTTTGAGCTCACGGTGAGCGACGGAAACCTCACAGACACCGCGTCAGTCACGATAAATGTCATTCCTGTCACAATAGACATCATGCCAAACGTCTATCCGAACAACATTTACCTGAGCCAGCCGGACGTCGAAGTCCCGGTAGCCGTTACTGGAAGTAGTGTCCTTGATGCGACTGCCGTCAACTTGGTCAGCCTTGGACTGGGGCCAAATTCTGCTCCTGCGGTCCGATACGAGTTATCTGATTTCAATGCAGACGGCTTCACAGACCACATCAGCTATTACCGGACAGGCGATCTCGGGCTTCAGCTGGGTGACAAGACCGCCTGCCTCACAGGCAGCGTGGATACTGCGAATGGGAACAGCAGCGTGGAGTTCAGCGTCTGCCGGAACGTAAAGGTCAAGGAATAGAGAAGAAAAAGCCGCCGGAACTTTATCTGATGACTTTAATCGAAAGTGGAGTGCCTGTTGACAGCAGCACGGGATTGTAAAGTGTAGAAACGGCAAAGGACTTTATCGCAAAGGTTCCCTGATGGTCCGGCACCCATACGGTGCGTATTTCATTTCGGGCATTGGGGTCAAGCTGCCACTCCGCCACATCAATATGTTCAACATGGCCCTCGGAGTCAAAAATCTCAAAAATGACGGTGACGTTTTGCCTCCTGCTGACTTCATTGTCGATAACGGCGAACAAGGTCACGTTCGAACCCCTGTGGATCTGTCTGCCTGAAAGGTAGTCAGTTACGGTGCTGCCAGCAGGGCCTCCCGTCAGGGCGTTGAGCTCAGAGATGCCTACAATCTTGAAAGTCTCGCATGTATTCTTCTCCAAGCCGTTTGACACGTTTCCAACCGAAAAAGTGCTTTCTGCTATCATGCCAAAGTATTCAGCACGTATCCTGAACACCTGGCCTATCATACCGTCGTCCATCTGGTATTCAAATTGCCTTGAGAAAGTTCCGTCCTGTGCGACGGGCGCAGTCACTAGGACGGGCACCGAATTCGACGCCGTAACTATCTTGATTAGCGCCAGAGAATTTTCATCGTGCTTTTTGACTTCCTCCGGTGGCACCTGGCCCTTGACGCTTATCATGTCCTGATCGGTGCTGTAGACCGGCTGCTCTGTAGATATGGTCATTATCTTTCCGCCCTTTGGAACAAGGGAATGAAAGTTTGACAGATCCTCGCCGCCGATTGCAGACGATGAGGTATAATTGTCACTCTGGACATTGAAGGAATAGTACGCAAAATGCGGCAGGGCCCTCTGTTCTACCGTCATGGAAAATGGAAGGCTTTTCGTAGAGTCCAGCCTGTCCTCGATGGTCGTAAATCCAGTCTCCACTATCTGGTTCTGCTCATTGTAAAACGCAGCAGAAATAGACAGGCCAGAGGTATGCTCATTTGCCAGGTTGTTTGCCAATCCCTCGAACCTGTAATATCCGCAGGGGTCAACTGAGATCTGGCGGACGTCCAGGCGCAACAGATCCTCTTTTTCTGTCTTTGCCTTCTCCCATGTCCTTGAGATCTTGTAGTATGAGAAATCCATCAGCTGGGAAGCAGAGGCTCCTTGTGCCACCAGGTCAAATGCGGACTTTTCTCCGGGGCGCAGACTGCTAAAGTACGGCGAGCTGTAAATGCTTCCCGTCAAGTTGCCGTGGCTGTCATAGAACGTCACATTCAACCTCAAGTCCTCGATGGGTGTCTTTAGGTTGTTTTCGAGCTCGCCAAAAACGTGGAACGATTCGAACTCGTCATCGTACCTTGTCGAGATGCTCTTTACAGCTATCGCGCTCTCGTTGGTGGATTCTTCCGCGGCAAAGGCAGGGCTGCTGGCATTGAATCCTGGATTTAGGGTAAGGATGGAGCAAGGGAGGCTGAGGAGGCAGATTAGGACTAGCGCTGACCGGCAAGTGTGGACCATGTCTACGGGTGCACTGGTTAGACTGTCTCACCAAATCTTAAACTGATCGTAACAAGGAACATGGTAATACAGTGTGTACAGCGGCTAGAATAGCGTGAGTGGAGAAAAACGAAAATGTGGTACTTGCGGCGCAGTTGCCACATCTTTCTGTGGGTTTCGTAACTCTTTTGTCGTTACTGATTTTATTGTGTTGTTGGTTGTGAAACGATTTCCGCCGTAGCGAACCTTGCGCCGACGTTTGTGACCTTTACCTTCGTGTTCTGACCTACCTTGCCGTCCTTGACAAAGATTACGAATCCTTGAACTCTGGCAATTCCGTCACCCTTTCGGCTCGTCTCTGTGATTTGTACGTCGTATTCTTTACCTGTTTCAACAGGTTTTGGACCAAAGTTCCCGCCACCGAAGCGGTTGCCTCCTCCAAATCTACTTCCTCCGTATGACATTTACTGTAAATCGTTAGCCTACTTGTTCTAATATAAATGCTAGTAGGTTTTTGGCGCGACGTATTGAGTTGGCCTCAATGACCCAAAGTGACCGCTGACTTCTTCAAGTCTAACGAGGGCGCCGTCGTTTTCTCTCACCTTTGCGAAACTAGACTTCTGTCTCAAATTCTGAAGAAACTTCAACACCTGCTCCTCAGTCACACCATGCTTCATGTCATAGTCTACCTGCCTGCATAAATTCGCAAAACTGCCATATTTCCTGTGCTGCTTTTTCTCCCAAGAGGTCGCATCATGAGACAGCCCGCCAACATACTTTATGATCGTTTTTTCCATGTGTTCGACATGCCACTGTCTCATTGGAAAATTATTATTCTGGAGCAAAAAGCAATCACTTGGTATTCTGATGCGGCATATAATAATCTACTCTAAACATGGGCAATGCATGTGCGCAGCTCTGCGAATCTGTGCGCGCATGTGTTCGACCGCGCAGATGTACTCAATGCAAAAATTACACCCATGCGTCCGCGCCGGGATGACTGTCGCGACTTTCAGATGGATCTGAAAAATGGAATCGGATCAAAAAGTCACGATCGGTTGGAAAAAAATCGAACACAACCCGTTCAAAATTTTTTATCGCGTCGGCTGCTTTAGCTATTGTTAAATACAAGCGTTCTTAATCTAAGCTCCGTGGCAGCAAAGAAGAAAGTCAAAAGCAAAAAGAAACCAGCAAAGAAGTAAGGTTGCGATAAAAGCAACGCGTCGCACTTGCTTCAATGCTTTATTTTCTTTTTCCCAAATACAGCATATCATCATCTCCCATTTCTGAAGTTTTTGTTTGATAGTCATGATTGTTGCTTTGGTCATCAAAAAACAACAACAATGTCATCGACAATTTCCATTCGCGGTAACGTGCCTTTGTCCCGGGGACTGGATTCTGTTTCTGGGAAACGCGACATGATCAAATGTGCGTCGATCCTAGAGAGGCTCACTCTGGAGATGCGCGCCATCTGTGGGAGTAGCAACAGACAAGTGCTTAACTAATTTTCCGGCGCTCTCAATTCTCCATGGGAAATCTGGGAAGGGACGGAAAGACCAGTAACCGTATGCATGCATTGCTGGGGATAACTCTGGCAGTAATTCTTGCCGCGTCAGTTATACCCTCCGCGTTCAGAACCAATGCTGCATACGCTGTTGAATCAGTCCGGACATTTGATGGCAATGATTATCTTGATGTTCCATCAGCGTCCAGTTTGCAGTTACCACAGTTTGTAGTTGAAGTCAAGTTCAAAGTAAGTGAACTGCCTTCGGAAAGAGGATACCTAGTCTCAAAGGGAGCCGCGGGTGATACTGAAAGCTTGGATCACAATTATGCCCTATACGTGACAAAGATGGGCAAGCTGGGCGGGGGATTCAAGGCCACCGATGGAACATATCACTACGTCTATAGCGAAAACCCGGTCTCTCTTTCAACTTGGCATGTAGCCAAGCTTGTTTACGACGGTATGGAACTGAAAATGAAGGTAGATGACAAGACCGTCGCAGGTCTTGCGATCAAAAAGACCGCGGATTCACGCGATTCCGGTCCGCTGAGAATAGGCGCAAACGCCAACGCCGAGGAGCGATACTTCTCAGGTGACATGGATTACGTCAAGATCCTGGACAGGGCCACCTTCAAAAAGGTCTACTTTAACGATTTTGTAGCCACAGATCCTGCACCGACGCCAGATCCGACTCCAGATCCGGAACCTGATCCAGTACCAGATCCGGAACCCGAGCCAGTACCCGATCCAACGCCTGAGCCAACCCCTGAGCCTGATTCAAATCCACCTCCAAGTGGGACAGACTGCTCTGACATCCCTGTGAAGAACTTTAGGGGTGTGGTGTTTATCGACGGGACCTTGGGCAAGAGTGAAAGTGAAGGCGGCGCGACAGTGCTTACCGAGTATGTTACGGAGAGCATGAAATACATGAAGGCAAATGGCTTTAACGCAGCACGCATTCCGTTCTACTGGGAGGCATACGTCGCCAATCCATCTGCATTCATGGCCGAACTCGATCTGATTGCAAAGACAGCTCAGGAGAATGACATATGCGTGTTCTTTGACAACCACCACTTTTACACCAGTAGCTACTGGAGCCTAAACGTGGAGGGCAAGTCTGACGGCAGAGGCTTCCCATCGTTTGTCGTAAAGAACTTCCCTGCAAGGGATAACGACTACATAAAGACAGCAGGGCCGTTCTGGAATGCATTCCTTAGCAACTCCATCTCTGTAAACGGCAGAAGCGTGTGGGATGTTCAGGCGGACTTTTTCAAGACTGTCATCAACAAGGTCGATAAATACAGCAGCGTCGCAGGCTATGAGATACTGAACGAGCCGCACTTGTTTGACAAGACCCAATACGAAAAGCTCGGAAACTACAACACCTACATGGCCAAGGAGATCAGGGAGGCTACCAACAAAAAGATCTTCTTTGACAGAGAAACCACAAGGGGATTCACAAGGGAACCTTCACTGGAGCCAAAAATAGTCCCAAGAGGCGTAAGCGGCCTTGTCTACGCACCACACATGTACACCACCCCATATCCTGGAACACAGGCGGACAAGCAGATGAAGAATTTCAAGACATGGGCAGACAACTGGGGAACTGAAGTACTGCTGGGCGAGATGGGGGCGGAGACTCAAAATGATGCAGTACAGTATCTGAAGTCTCTAAAGTCGTACGGGTTTGGATGGACTGCCCACTCGTGGAAAAAGTCTGGCAGCGGAGGACTAGGAAGCACACTATTTGAGAGCGATACGGTGCCAGCAACGACCGCACTAAAGATAATGGCTGCGGCAATCGATACGGTGTACTA
>DATEIL010000216.1:0-4796 GCA_035279085.1 Nitrososphaera sp. | reverse complement strand
CAGGCTGTCCTCATTCCCAACATAAAGACATCTACTTGGAAGTTGATTATGTCGGAGGAACTAGTGGCGTGTCTACTACCGCTCTGTCAACAGCGCTTGAAGATATCAGGCAGACCTTTAATTCTGCCCCGGTACCCAATTCTTATGGCGGAAATGGCATAAAATTTCATTATTTTATCGATGAAAACATAGGCACGACATCAAGCAAGAAAAACGTGGATGTTTGGACCAATAGGGTAGGAGATACGTCAACCTCGAATGACTTTAATAAGTTAAAGGATGACTGGTTTGGAACTTTTGATGAGCGAGGAGGAACCAATCACAATATTCCATCCGATGCCACAAGGGCCAGATTCCAAGCATTCCATTATGCACTCTTTAGCTTGATCCAGAACCAAGATCCGGGTTCCTCGGGAAATGCAGAGACTGTCGGGAATGATATCATCGTGACTCTTGGATCTTTTGACTCTGGCAAAATAGACAATGTGGATCAGATACGCGGCACTCTTATGCATGAGGTTGGTCATAATTTGGGACTATACCACGGAGGACCAAGTACTGTAACCGGCTATAACGTAAATTGCAAGCCGAATTATCCAAGTGTCATGACCTATATTCGTCAAATTACAGGGGCTTATGGCACTCAGCAGTATTCAGATTCCGTCAATGACCCGGCCAGCTTGGACATGTCTGCTGGCCTATATGATTCTGCTCAGGGAAGTGTCCTGAAAATAGGTGGTGATTCAGCCGCCAGTTCGCTTACAATCGTATGGAGCATTGATGAGGGTATTAACAAGCCAACAGATACGATTACAAAGTCGGCCAGTAACATTAACTGGCAAAATTTGGGTACTGAACCGGATAACCCTGATTCGGACTACTTACACATACTTGATCTTGGGATAACCGGATGCAGCCACGCAACTAATTCGCATGGCTCAATTATCTACGGCGCAGACGACTGGGAGGGAATTGAAGGCAATCTGAACTTCAGGGAGATAAACCCCACCCATGCGGAATCCGGATTCCCAGAAGGATATTTTCCAGACGACGAGCTTGACCACGAAATGCTTACTGAACTTCAGGTGATGGGCTTGGAGAGTTCATACTATCTCATTCAAAGTATACCAACTGTGGACTACAGACCTCCGTACAACAACTCCACTGCTGAGACGCTAATCGAAAAAGAGATGAAATGCAGATTGCTTGATGAAACCAATAATGGAACGAACACATGCAGCAATTTCTTTGTGCCTAATACCGTTTCCCCCAAGAGCGTGGCCGACTTGATTCGAGCGAATGACATGGTTACTGCCGTGAAAAAACTTGAGGAGATAAGAACTGTGATGGATGACGAGCGCGGTGGGTTTACCAAGGATGACCTATTTTCAAGCACAACTACGTATACCCCGATTGACCCACCTGCAGAACCGATAATTCTGCCAATGTTGGATAACAACATTGCATCGCTCAAACTTTCAGAATTGAACCTTCCATTTCAGGCTGCGGTTGACAATCCGGGCGTTGTGCAGTCGTTTAAACTCGTGACATATGATGGTGGTTGCGAAGAGCTCTCCATTGCCAACAGCTCAAGCTATGGGAAGAATTGCATATTAACGGGTAGCGGCGAAACCATCGTTAATTCTACTTCCACATTCGCATATGACAAGAATAACCTTCTCGTCGACCTTGAAGGGACAGGATCCGTTTCCATGGAAGTTCCCATGTATTTGGTCAAGAATGTTAATGATGTGATCTACGCCGACTCGGGCAATTCCATTCCATTTATGCAGGTGGCCAACCAATCCACTGGAGAGATAGGCCTGAATTTCACTACGGGATGGTATCCCCGGCTCATTAATATTCAACACGACATGCCAGCTGTTAATGCATCCGTGTCTACTGACCATTGCGGCGGCAGGTATCATACAATCTTTCCATACGCCAACCAGAATTCTACATTCTATGTCACATTGGACAACAACAATCCGACCAATTTCAGCGGAGAAGTCACCATAAGCGTACGAAATGCAGGAAATCATAGCGTATTCGAAGATGCAAAACTTTTGAACATGACTGGAAAAGAAAGCCTTTGTATACTCTTTGACTGGCCTACGCCGAACCCCGACGTTGATAGTGGCACGTACAACTTGGAAGTTAGGGTTGAGGATGACTCCGTGGTGTCTGTTACGAGATCCAAATTGTTCATTAACGACGATCCATAGGAAAGATGAACAAGATATAACATCCCGTTCCAATTTGCTGTTACCAGTCAAATCTGTAGGAATCGAAGGCAGGAATGTCAGTGGCAGTCCATTCACTTTCTGTCCTGTCTTTCAGGAACTTTATGGTTGGTGGTGTGGAGGCATAGACAATATCACCAGTCTCTGGAGATACCCGCGCCACTTTTTGTCTTGTCGGCATTCCCTTTGGTGTTATTAGCAGGAACCTGTACTTCTTGCAGTCTGAAGAGAGAGTATAGTAAAAGTGCCTGTCGGGCTCTTCCCAGTCATATTCTAGCTTTACAAGCCTTCCCTTTTGATGCGGCTTCAATGGCTTATTCAGCTGCATAAAGAACTCCTTCTTGTCTGGCTTGTTTACATTTAGGCTCTTGATTGTGAGCTCTTTGCCGTTCTCGTCAGTCACCTTGACGTTAAGATCAGGAAAGTCCCTAGGCCTGTCTCCTTCAAGGTAATAGAATACCCTGTCTACAGGCTGATCCGTCTGGTTTACGAGATGCCAAATCCATGTATGGTGAGTAAGCATTGACTGCGGATCCGTCACTTCCAAGATAATCTCGATCTTTGTGAAATAGAACGTGTTGATGATCTTTCGGATTTCGCTTTCAGGTGCGCTCTTTTGAACCCTTCTTGCAATGGGATCCCGTTTAGTTCCAACATCTATGCCATTGACGTTACCAAATACGTTGTATACCGGGATAACTTCTTTCTTAATTGGATAGTTACCTATAAGATGCAGAATCTTCTTGAACTCGGGCCTTAGTCGCTGGACGGTATTAGCAAAGGCTTCAGTCGCAAGGATACTTTTTGCGCGGCCAAGATCCATCACTCGCCTCGCATAGATGATCCCAGGACCCCAGACATTGGGGTTGCCGCCAAGATCTTTTATGTGGTAGACAGGACCTGTGGAAAGCCCGATCCTTATTTCTATTAGCTTTTCTTTGGTGTGAACTGTCCTGCTATACTCGTCCAAGACCTTGTGCAGCTCTATCGAGAGAAGCAGTGGCTTTTCCGGATTATCTTTGAACCCTATTGCATTTCCATCGCCGGTAGGCAGGATTATCGTGCTTGCCTTGTCCCTATTTCTGAAGGTAGGAGTCTTTTGTATTAGCTTGTTTAATTCGACTATCTTCCATGCCTGGTCATCAACTGAAATCTTGGGATCCGTCGATGCCACTACGTCCGTGAAGAACCAGTGAAAGGTTTCAGAAAATCGGGACATGTCATCTTGAATGTCAAGTTTTTCTAGTTCCTCAGCTAGTTGTGGAAGGAGCCCCATCGGACATTCGTGTAGCATTTCATATGCTGTCATCCCGGAGACTATCGGAACGGCATTATTCTTGATCAGAATCTCGTCGCGAAGCCAATATTTGTCCTTGCCAAGCTTCTCGAGTTTTCCCATTATCTCGGCGATAAGTGCTTTTTTTGCTTCGCTCCCAGCCAAGCTTGGACAAAGCCACTGTAATATTCACATTATTAAGCATGTATAGGAACCGTTCCTCGTCTAGGTGATTCAAACGAATTACATGACGCAAAATCTGCACCGGTTTGCGACTACTCAGAAGATTTCTTCGTCCTTTCTCGTGCCCCCAAGCCCAGTCTTGATGCTGACCGCGCACTCCAGACATGCACTCTTTGAGAACGGAAAGTCCTTTGTATCCTTTTTGCATACAGGCCTGTTGCATTCAGAGCAGTTCATTGTAGCCGCCCGTACGTTGCAGATGTAGCAAAGGGTCATGTCATAACATTCCCACGCCTGCCGTAAAAGCTTATCCGATATCATTAAATCATCTCTCCCTAAATCCCCATCTTGCAGATGGCAGAGCGCGGATACATCCTTGCATGCACCGCCAAGAGCGAAAAGGAGTGCTTTGACCGCATGCTCTTTGCAACAAGCAAAGTCTACGGCGAGAATGTCCTCAAGATAAAGAAAGGCGACCTGCTGTTCCTCCTCAACCTGGACACCGATACACTCTATGGCTCCTTCAGGGCCAGTTCTGACGGTGGAAAGGACTTGGTGCCAGAGGCCTGGAAAGGCCGGTACCCGTATCAGGTCCAAGTTGGCAGCAACGGCAAAGTCAATTCAATCAGCGGTGCCAAGAAGGTAGTCTCGTCGCTTGGTCCAAGCTGGCATGAGCCACTAGAGCCAGATGCAGCGAAAGCGCTCTCTGGATACATGGAAAGCCGTGACAAGACTCTTCTTGCAAACTTGGAAAAGCCATCGGAGGAAGAAGAGAAGCCAAGGCTCGCTTCCACCACACTATGGGACTTTCCGCGCCAGAGCTACGGCAAGACTCCAAAGGGAAGCAACAAGTACGCCGGAGTAACGCCGGCGTTTGTGATTTACAACATGGTGAGGCGCTACACTGAGCCCGGCGACCTAGTGCTTGATCCGATGGCCGGGAGCGGAACCACGATCGATGTCTGCAAGGAAGAGGGCAGAAAAGTGATTGCTTTTGACGTGTCGCCGACTCGCCCCGACATCAAGCGCAACGACGCCCGCAAGCTACCTCTGGACGACAACAGCATCGACATGGTCTTTATCGACTCGCCCTA
>DATEIL010000215.1:0-7344 GCA_035279085.1 Nitrososphaera sp. | reverse complement strand
GATTTCCTGCAGCCGTGCATTGAAAGAGCTTTCCCCGTCCTTCTGCATCTGGAGTTTTTCCCTGTCGTATGCATCCCGCAGGTTTTGTTGCTGCTCCTGATATGCCGCTTTGAGTTTTACAAGCGCAGCTCTGTTGGCTTCCTTGTCCTTCCTAGCCTCAGTTGCCATCCTATCCCTCAGCTGGCGATGTCTTTCCGCATCTAGTTTTCGAATGTTCTGAAGATCCATCCTATGCTGCATCTTCTGATCCTTCAACATTTCCCGGTATTTTGCAGACTGCATGCGAGCAGACTCGCGGACTCTGATGTTAACCATCCTGCCAAGCTCGTTTTCGACGCGACGTACCCTGTTCTCGTCAGTCAGATCCGTGTTGCACACAGGGCAGCTACTATTACTACTACTATTCTTGGACCTGTTTATGCGCGGGGCCATCATTTCGCAGGCCCCTTTGAATTATAATACATTGGAATGGAGCGATGTTTTTTTATCGAAAAGATGAAAAGAGACAATGGCATCTTCATTGTTTGTGAGACAGGGCCAGCTATGTGCCTATTACGGATTCTTGGCTTCAGGCACCTCTGCGTCACTCCTTCGCCAATAGGCGAACCCTGTACCTCAGGCATGATATAACAGAATATGTCGCGTCTTTTTGTATAAGTTTTAGATGTCCGATTTTATGACATCACTTGGGAACTGTTTCCATGAGGGACTGAGTGAATGGAATAAAATGTCCGGTTAGACAGTAGCTAGGCAGGCCAGGGCCTTGCTATGTACATGTGTGTGTATGTAGCAGGATTTACGCAGCCCAGGACTGCCTGACCCAAGTCTAATGAATTTTTGGTGTTTGTCCAAGTGGGTTTCTCCTAAATGATTCCAAAGAGCAATCTCAGCAGAACCACTAGGACAATGATCCCCAGCACGATCATGATTATTGTCCAAAGCATGTTTGTGCATCTGGACACTAATGCCAATAAACTCCTGCTATGACTCTTCACTTTTTAGGATGTCTATGAATTCATTAATTCACTTCTCTACAATGCATTATAGCCATGTTGTACAGCAAAAAGCTATGGCAGAAAGAGAATATAAGGAGAAAGTGAAGACTGACGAAGATGAAAGCAAAGTAGAACGCGAATTCAAGGACGAATTCGGCAATAAGGTAAAGGAAAAGCACGAAGTCAAGCTTGACTAAGCCTTTTCCTCTTTTTTAGATAAAAATACCTAGCAAAAGAAAAAAAGAAAGAGGGATCGGATGGCTGCCGCCGGCTCCGCCTATTGCGCTGCGGCAATATCAGTTATGTTGTAGATGATGTTGACGCTGGTTGAAACTTGCTGTTCGCCCGGAAGCAGTGGCGTTTGGGCACCAGCAAAGTCGCTCTCCGCCGAAGCCCTTCCATAGTAGACAGGGAAGTATACCTCGTTTAGGTTAATCGAACGCACCCCGGAGACCGTGTATCCAATCGCGTCCGCGGCCAGCTCCGCCCTCTGCCTTGCGTTGTCAATGGCGTCTCTGATCAGGCTATTGCGAATTTCCTGCTGCATGTCATCGGAGATGAAAAAGTATGCAGCGTTGACGTTATTTGCGCCTGCTCCAACCGCCGTATCAATTGCCTCGCCTACGCCTACTCCCGTGGAATTCACGTCAAGGGTTACCGTAATGCTGTTTGAAGCACCGTATCCGACTATGGTCTGCTTTGGCATGCATTCAGGTGGAGGCGGATAGCTCTCTATGCACGGCTGGGTCGGCTGCCTATACTCGTAGACGGGATAGATGCTGTAGCTGCTTGTGGCAAGCGCGTTTTCAGGTATGCCTAGGCCGGTAAGTGCTGATATGACCTGCTCCATTGCGTCCGCATTCCTAGAGGCGGCCTCGCTTGCATTTGTGCCATTGGTTTCTACGCCCACAGTAACAGAGACCTTGTCTGGCTTTACGTTCTGGGATGCAGTCCCGGTGGTAGAAATCGTCGACTTTGGAATTCCTTTGTAATCTTCTCCCGGAGGCAGCAGAGAGTTTTCCTGCGCAGCTGCAGTGCTTCCGGACATCAGGCCGCCAACTATTGCAGCCGCTAAAAGTCCGGCTGCAGAGACTGCAGGCAGTAAGAACATCTTTGCCTTTTTGTTTGAGAATACCATTTATGGTTCGGATTGTAATGGCAACAAAGGATTATGTAAGTTTGGTTATATCAGGATTCAGCAAACGAAGGACGAGGGGAAGGAACTATTTTGCCAATGCCAACTTGGCCTTTGCAAGGATTGCATCCTGCGACAGAGTTCTACTGATTATGATGCTGGCCCGGTAGACTTTTGGAAGCGAGCGATCCGGAAACTGAATTTCGTCTTCGTCAATCCGGTTCTGCGAGGATGAACCAGGGAGGCCTCTGATGCTCTTGTAGTCCAAGGCGGCGGATCCGCCTGTAATGCTAGAAGGAATTCGCGGATCTCATAGAGGATAGAACCAAGATGACCGCGTCAGCGACGATGTCGGGAAAAAGGTCGGGCCGCCCGGCCCTTGCATGCACATGAATATGCAAACAGTGCTTGCTCGCAGGCATTGATGGGCGGCCGCTACGATCCGCCGTCATCAACTAGGCGGTGTGGATTCGCCAGATGCCCCTCCGCTCTTGTAGTCCTGCAGCTCTGGTTTTTCCTCCTCGCTGACAGGAGGCGCGACATCTGCCTTCTCCTGCGAGGGCTCTGCGGCAGTTCCAGAGCCTCCCCCTCCTCCGCCACCTGGAACGATTTCAGCCGTGGCAAATCTCGCGCCCACGTTGGTGATTCTGATTTTTGCCTTCTGGCCAACGCGGCCTCCCTTTACAAAAATCACAAAACCTTGTACGCGTGCAATACCGTCTCCTTGTCTGCTGATCTCCGTGATTTCGACATCGTATTCTTTTCCAGTTTCTACTGGCTTTGGACCTCCGAAGCCCCGCTGGCCACCAAAGCGTCCGCCGCCACCATAACTTCGTTCTCTTCCGTAGGACATAATGACTTCAATCAATAAGAGGTATTATGCCAATTAAAGATGAGTACTGCTGCAGACTACTTTTTGTTATAGCTGATTCGTCCAGGCGAGCCAAGAAACGTCATATATGTGCCTGCGCCTAGCCGACCACTTTTGCTGCCTTGTAGAGTGTTCTGGCAGACAATATGGCCACCTTTAGCACAGGCGACTGGGCAGCAATGCCGTCAATTGCCTCTACAGCCTTGCCCCGGACCATTTCAAACAGATTTTCAAACAGGCTTTTTTGCCGGTCAAGCGCTGAAAGACCTTCGGGGGTTATGGTGCAGAATTCCCTTGAAAAAAAGTAAAGATAGCGCCTCCTAAAGATCTCAAGATATCCCTTCAGGATGAGATCCGTAATAATCGGAGATAATATGAGCGGGTCAATTGCAAGCTTTTTTGCGATTTTCTTTTCTGCCTGCGATTTTGGCTTGATAAGCTTTAGGATTCCAGCTTCAAGTGGACTTAGCGCTACAGGAGGCTTGCCCGCGACATCGAACATTTGAGATCACTATGACGGTTCCAACTAATGACTTTTTTGCCTCGGCAAGTGGTTTTCAAAAGACGCACAATTGCATAGAAGGCGGGGATGCATCTCCATCAGAGTTAAATGAGGACAGTAGGCATTCGGACAGTCAGGTAAGGCAATAGTTTGAAGATAAAGGTCACGATGCGATCGCTGCCATTTGTGGAGATTCTGGACAGCAAGCTGGAGCAACACGGGCTCGTTTCAGAGATAGTCGATATGGAGCGTCCGCTTCCTCCCCAGATATCAGATGCTCAGGTACTAGTGAACGGAACAAGCAGGATAGACAGAGCCATTATTGACGCCTGTCCGGATCTTGCGCTAGTCCACCAGGCGGGGATAGGACACGACAATGTCGATGTTTCGTACTGCACATCAAAATCAATATACGTGGCAAACGTGCCCCTCGCCAATTCAACCTCGGTCGCAGAGCACACGCTCTTTCTGATGGTCCTGCTTGCAAAGAACCTGCAGGCCTCTGACCGCAGCGTGGCAAGGCGGAGGAACCCCCGGTCGATTGGGATGGAGCTGCTTGGCAAGACGCTTCTCATAGTCGGTCTCGGCGCCTCCGGCATTGAAGTTGCCAAGAGAGCCAAGGCGTTTGGCATGAACGTGATTGCGGTGACAAAGGATCCGGTCAGTAGCAGGCCGGGCAGGGAAAAATCTTTCTTTGTTGACGATGTCAGAGGTCCTGAATCCCTCCTTGAACTAATCCCCCAGGCGGACTTTGTCTCGCTACACGTGCCATTAAATTCCGAAACGAAGGGCATCATTGATAGCAGGGCTCTCGGGCTCATGAAACCATCTGCCTACCTTGTGAACGTGGCGCGCGCCTCCGTCGTGGACAGAGACGCCATTTACGCCTGCCTGAATGAAAAAAAGATCGCCGGCGCCGCCTTTGACGTGTTCTGGGAAGAGCCCGCGGATCCCACCGACAGGCTGCTGCAGCTGGACAACTTTTTCCTCACTCCTCACGTCGCAGGATGGACTAAGGAATCCGTGGAGGCGATAGCGAGCGTGATTGCATCAAACATTGCGAGGCTGGCAGACGGAAAATCGCCGCTAACACTGGTCAACACGGAACTCCTATCGGGCCAGTAGCAGACATCAGCTGGGCTTTGCAGGCAGAAGGGTGGGCGACACTCTCACTTGCCAAGATGCCGACATGCCGTCTTTGGCATCGACAGCCGCTTAAATACCGCCAGTACAAAACCAAGATCCAGTTCAAATGTTGACTGGAAGGAGAAGGCGCCCTGCAATAATCCGGGCCGCGGTACTGGCAGCGGCGGCAATAGCAGCAATTGTGGCAGCTGCCGCCTTTTTCGGGCTCATACCAGGGTCTGAAAACCCGGTCAGCAGAAGCGCTGATACTTCACAGGCACTCAAAGTGGCCGTCGTTACCGACGCTCTGTTTGACGACGGAGGATGGGGCACATCCTCCCTTGACGCCGCGGGCGTCGTAAGAGACAGGTATGATTTCGAAGTGACTACGCAGGACAATGTCAGTATTGCAGACATAGAGCCCACGCTCACCAAATACGCAGAGGATGGCTACGACCTTATCATCGCACATGGAGTCCAGTGGGGGGATCCTGCGGTCAGGGTAGGGCAGCACTTCCCCAATGTCAAGATAGTCGTCTTTACAGGTCTCGTGAAATCTCACAATGTCGCCTCCGTCTTTCCCATGCAGCAGGAGGGATCCTTCCTGCTCGGTGCTCTGGCAGGCATGGTTACCAAAACAAATGTGGTCGGCTATGTAGGTGGCGAGGAATACCCCAATGTGATCAATGTCTTTGAAGGTTTCAAGCAGGGGGCGAGGACAGTCAATCCAGAGGTCAAGGTTGTTGGAACCTACCTCAATGACTGGGACAATCCGGCAAAAGGGAAAGAAGCTGCAAACTCGCTTATCAGGCAGCAGGGTGTCGATGTTATCTTTCATGTCGCAGACTCTTCTGGCAAGGGCGTTATTGAGGCCGCTAACGACAACGGAATCTATGCTCTGGGGGCAGTGCGTGACCAGAACCCTCTGGCGCCGGGCACCGTCCTGTCATCTTTTGTACTTGATGTAGAGAAGGCGTACGACAGCGCGGTTCAGAGCGTTGTAAATGGCACGTTTGAAGGAAAGATTGCCAAGCCAGGTATCGAGGCATCAAAGGGCGCGTCGGGCGAAGGCATCGTCTTTGTCGCACCGTTCCATTCACTCAACGACAGGGTGCCTGACAGAGTCAGGGTAGAGCTAGAGAAACTAACGTTGGATTTGGTTGAAGGACGGCTAGTAGTCCCAGAAAGACTGGAAGCAGGGCAGTAACTGTGCGCGCACGCACATAAAGGCCAAAGGATGGATAGTACTACTCTGGTTAGTTATAGAACATTTTCCCAGTGAAACTTAATTACGACATGGCATCACAAGAGCCTACTGCCCTTGAATTATACTGTTTCAAGGAAGAATTTGGCCCTGTTCGCCCTGGTAATTGCCACGGCTACCCCGATTTCGGTCTTGTCATACCAATATTCAATTTCTACCTCAAACCGCATTGAGGAGATATCGTCTGCAAACATCCGCTCAAACGCAGACATACAGGCTCACGACCTTGCCCATTCACTTTCCAATAAACTTGCAGACTCTGTGAATACCATAGAGATTATTGCAGGCTCCCCGGCGATTCTGCAGAATGACCAGGGGAACGCTCAGACCCTACTTGACAAGGCTCAGCAGTCAACTGCGGACCTCGTGGACTTTTACATGTGGCTTGACCGCGATGGCAGGATGCGATGGATTAGCAACATCAACCAGACAGCGCTGGGACAGTACGCCAATATCGACCTGAGCTATAGGCTGTACTTTAGCGTTCCAAAGGAGACCCACCAGCTCTATTACAGCAGCGTCGTAGAGTCAAACGATGGGGTTAACAGGCTGTACATATCCAACCCGATCCTGAGCAAAGGAAGCGGCGATGCCCCGGCGAGTGACACATTCCAGGGAATCATTGTCGCTGCGATCAGGACGGATACGCTTGGTGTCTTTTTGAAAGACCAGCTCTCGCCAAACCTGCGGAGCGAGGTGGGCCTGCTAGACAATACAGGCATCATCCTATACCACGACGAGCAGGAGTACGTTGGCAAGAATGTTTTTGGCTTGCGCTTCCAGTCCCACCTTGCTTCAATCGACGTTGAGATGCTCAGGGCGATGAGTGCGGGATTTGATGATGCAATGGAGGGAAACTCCGGCCTGCGGGACATCCCGATCGGAGGCAACGCCAAGGCAACTTTTGCCTACAAGCCAATCATACTTGAGTCAAAGCAGTTCGGTGTGCTGTACATTGTTTCCCCTCACACTTATGCGGTGGACGTGGGGCCGCTGATTGACCAGCAAAAGAATCTGTCAGTTGCACTGATTGTCATTGTGTCTGCAGCATCTCTTGGCGCCATCATCATAATTTTCACCTGGAACAAGCGCCTAGAACGCGTTGTGAATGATAGGACCTCGGAGCTCAGGTCTGCCAACGAGCAGCTTCTGACAAACGACAGGCTTCAGAAGGAATTCATAAACATTGCAGCTCACGAGCTCCGGACTCCTGTCCAGCCGTTGCTTGGCGTCGCCGAAATGCTAGAGAACCAGTTCAAAGGCGACCAGCGGAAAGAGATCTCTATCACAAAACCGGAGGTGGACATGCTGTTGCGTAATGCCCGGCGACTCCTCAACCTCTCTACGGGACTCTTGGAAGTCTCCAGAATAGAGAGCAATACGCTTAGGATAAACAAAGAACCTGTCGACCTGAAGCAAAAGATAGAGACTGTGGTATACGACATGCAGAGC
>DATEIL010000214.1:0-2628 GCA_035279085.1 Nitrososphaera sp. | reverse complement strand
CAAAGGAAAAACCTCTTTGATATCGTTGCAGGCACCTCTGCAGGCGCCATAAATGCATGTCTTATCGTAAACTATGTCAGAAATAAGGGGTGGGAGGGCGCAGATTCTATGCTCTGCGAATTCTGGCGTGACACAGCTACTCCTACCATGACGAGCCTGTGGCCCAAAAGCGAGCTTGCGTCAGAGACATGGTCCTATTGGGAGAAATTGCGCGATTGGCAAACAGAAACATCGGCGAAAATTGCGCAGTCCGCCTTTTTCCAGCCTTTCTCAAAATTAAGAGAAGAGCCTTTCTTTCTTCCACTCTACTTCCTGTGGCCAGACACACTTGGACCCCTGGCTTCAGAGGAGGCGACGCGACGCTACAGGTCATGGGCTTTGTTTGCATTTGCGCCGCTTGGCACCCCAAACGTGCTCTCCCCGGCAATTTATCAGCCTGATTTTGCATATTTCAATCCGTCGGGATATCTCTTGAGGTATAGCAACGCTCCACTTGTCCAAACGATAAAGAAATACTGGGACTTTGAACGGCAACCCATCAAGACTTTTTATGCCAAAGACGAGCCTCGCCTCCTCTTTGTCGCGGTGGATATCATGGATTCTACGACTGCGACCTTTGACAGCTATTACAAGCCAGACCGCTCATGGAAGACGGAGTATATCCATTTACTTCCAGACGGCGGCACGGAACAACACACGATCGAATACAAAGATGGCATCACAATAGACCAGCTGCTTGCGAGCATGTCATCGCACCTCCGGCACCGTCCTCCGTCTCTGACGGCCACAACCACCATCATTACTACTCCAAAAAAACACGGAAAGACGAAAGAAGAAGAATCGAAAAAAACATACAAAGAAACCCGTTACTTCTGGGATGGGTTTTATCTTAGCAATACTCCGCTGAGGGAAGTCATTCAGGCTCATAGGGACTACTGGCTGAAGGTTGAAGGGATGTCCAGCCCACCTGCCAAAGGACTTGAAGGAACTGCAATGGCAGATTATTACAAGGGCGCTACAACAACAGTCCCTCCTCTTGAAATATTCATAGTAAATCTGTATCCGACCCTTGAAAAAGAGGACTATCCGAAGGATCCTGATGGCATAAGCAACAGAGTCGGCGACATCCTGTACCACGATCGCACAGAGTATGATGAGAAGGCGGCAGTCATGGTATCCGATTATGTAAAGCTGGCCAAGAAGCTTATCGAGATTGCGTTGGATGACAGCAAGAATCTTGCGACTACCATAAAAAAAATCAATGAACTGGGGGCAAAGGATATTGGAAGTGAAGGAAGAGGTGGAAAGCCAAGAACATATGAAACCTTGCTAGCCGGAAGATTCGACATCGAAAGGGTAGTCAGGATAGAGATGTCTGCCGATGCAAGAAATGATATCTATGGTAAAGCATTCGAGTTTTCTACCGAATCCATTGAGAATTTGATTTCAGCTGGCTCACGAGATGCTGCCAAGTATGTGGCTGACTAGATGTCCCATTTGACCTCTACACGTGAATCTGCAGATGCCAATGGCTTCTCGATCATTTCTACAATTCTGATTAGTCTTGCGCACGGTCGGCATATACGCCTGCCCTTAAATGCACAAAATTATGAGCTGATCCATTGCATTAAAGTAGCAATCCGGAAGGATTCCTGAATAAACGCGCGCTGGTTTGATGATTCAACCATACAATCGTCCTACCGCTTAATGCTGACCACAACAGTCACTTCCTTGATGAAATGATTCCCTCACCGGTCAAGTTGGCCTTCTATACTTTCTCTTTACCTTGGACATTCAGCAATTGCAAAAGGGGATAATTAAGGGAGGAGGAGGGGGATATCACAGTCGTTCAAGCACGATTGACGCCCAAGTGTGCAAAGTGTGTGTAAGATAGAGATCGTAGATCAAGAGTCTGAATGTACCTATCTTAGAAGAGCAGAGATGCAAACATTGCATGCAAAAAAGGCTTCCATCTGGTAGGATTTGACAGCTGCAGTAGTCCTATTTTGATGGCTGTGGTGCCAATCAATAGCGCCTATTCAGATATCTATTCACGTTTCATTTTCATCACTCGATAAATAGCAAGATTCGCCGTTAGCGTGCATGACAAGAGTACAAACAGAAGTTGATATAAACGCGCCAGTAGACAGGGTGTTCGAATACTACACAAATCCTGACAACATCAAGGAGGCATGGCCCAAGGATGTAGTCAAAGAGTCAGAGACTACCAGAGGTACCAAGGGTGAGCCCGGATCAGAGATGCGCGTAGCTGGAGAACAGATGGGCATCTGGAAGGAAATGAGGCTCCAAGTAGCAGAAAAGGATCAGAACAGGAGACTTGTAACTCGGCAAACGGAGGGACCATTTCAGAAATGGGAAAGCGTTCAGGAGTTTCAAGGAGACAACAACCGCACGCACGTCAGGCACATAATAGATTACGAGCTACCGACCGGAGGTAAAGTTGCAGACTTTTTCTCTGGAGGGCAAGCTGATGACAGGATAAGAAGCGGAATAGAACAGGCCGCACAGACTGTAAAGAACAAGCTCGAAGCTCGCTGAGGCGCGCGGTGCACTAGCAGAGATCTCGGATCAGGGCCGTAACATCGAACATTTCGAGATCCCTGCTGA
>DATEIL010000213.1:0-8675 GCA_035279085.1 Nitrososphaera sp. | reverse complement strand
CGAAGATATTCCTGCGGTAGTCAACTTGATGCCACTCTCTTGCTCGGTAAGAATTGTAAAAAGGGTGGTTATCTGGTTGTCATGGCACAGACTTACTACTCGTTTTGTAATAGAGTACATTGCCTTTTCATAAACATGTTCAAATGCAGATATACTATCAATGACAAGACGTTTTGGTTTCTTTTCTGCTATTAAATTTGAAAGCATGGAAACGAAAGCGTCGGGGCTAGTCTCTTCAGCTACAATCGACACCAAGGTAAGCCCCTTGTCTTCAAGTTTCTTGATGTCATAGCCGTAATTTGATGCCATCCTTGCTAGCTGTTTCGGTGACTCTTCAAGAGACAAGAATATTCCCGGTTCTCCATTTTTCACACCTTCAGCGATAAATTGAATGGAAAAAGTCGTCTTTCCGACTCCTGATGCACCAACCAGTGCCGTAGTACTGCCTTCGAGAATGCCACCTTCCATCTTCTCGTCAAGGCCACCAATGCCCGTTCTTAACCGCTCTTCGCTTGAAGAATAATGCAAGTTGAGCGGATACTTTTCAAAAACCACTATGCCTTTGGAACCAAAATTGACCACATGAGGTTCCCTGTTCACTGCAGTCCCCCTCATCTTTATTACTCGTAACCTCATAGGGATTGCGTTAGTCGTGCCGTGTTCAAGCTTGATAATGCCATCAGCCACGAATTCCTCAATCCCAGAACCGACGCTATCTTGTCCATGCGGTACCTCGGTTATGATCATACTCGTAACCCCGTGAGCCCTAGTTATTTTGCCTAGAATCACTTGAAGTGCTATTCTAGCCTCATTTTGATTATCAAAGGCTTGAGCAATAGCAGAGAACGAGTCTATTACAATTCTTGTCGCATTAGTCTCTTGAATCTCTGACAGCAGTTCGTCCAAGGCGATTTGCATGCCCTCCTTGACTACGGAGGTAAAGTCTAAGAAAGTAAATGTATTCTTGTCGCCGTTTTCAAATTTTTTGAAACCCATATCAAAGCGCTCTGTATTGGCATAGTACTGGGATTTTGACTCACTAAATGAAACATAGATCGTGCTTTCCCCCTTTTGTAATCCTTCGTACAAGAAATGTGAAGTAAGTATAGTTTTGCCAGTGCCGGGGTTTCCAGCAACCAAAATGGTAAAACCAGTGGGTATCCCACCTTCTATAAGTGAGTCCAGGCCACTTATGCCAGTGGATATTCTTTCCATAATCTATCATGAGCTACCTGACATAAAGGGTTAGCGCAAATAGTTTCGGCTGTTTGGTAATTGATATATATGGACTAGACGTTACAACAAATTGTAAATGTCTGCAAAAATTATCCTTGTAGATGACGAGACAGACATTCTGACAGTGATGAAGAAGGGTTTAAGCAGCTATCCGGTTACCTCCTTCAGCGACCCACGGGCTGCCCTCAATGCCCTGAAGAACAATCCTACTGAATATTGCATTCTAGTTACCGATCTGCGAATGCCGGGCTTGACGGGGTTTGAATTGGCCAGAGAGGCGAAAAAGCTCAATCCAGATATTTTAGTTGTCCTTATGACTGCTTTTGAGATCAATCTATCCGAATTCAATTCAGTATTTCCTTCGACAAGGATTGATGGTACTTTGCACAAGCCGTTCCGGATTGCGGAGCTTCAATCTACCATTTCGCACATGCTAGCCAAGCTTCCTGCAGATACGGACAGACATGGAGGTCCAGAAAAATGAACGCGGGCAATAGTCAAATTCTGATGTCTTCTACAAAGCAAGCCCTGACGATCCTAAGAGATGCATCTTATGGGCAACACATACTTTTGATTTATGACGATCTTGGCACTCTAAGGGAGATGTATTGTGATTATGCATTGGAAAAGCTAAACAAGAACAAGGAAGCAATGCTGTTACTTCCATACTTGGAGACAAGTGCCGCTGCTAAAACAAACTTGGAAGAAAAGGGAATCTCAATCAACGAGCAGCAAAAGGAAGGCGCGTTTGCCGTAATAGACGCCGATCGCTGGTTCTTTGGAACAGAAATCGACGAAGATGAAATGATGGCTCGGTTGTTTGAAGATATCAAACGTTATGGTCGTCAGGGGGCGACAATAATTCGTGATATTGGAGTATTTTTCTTTAGGTTCCAACAAGCACAACTCATAGGATTGGAAACTGCTGCATCTAGCAAAATCAATCAAAATTGCAAGATTATTTGCTGCATCCACAAAGACGATTTTGACCGGCTCATACCCGCGCACAGGAACCTCCTGGTGTCATCCCATGATAAGACAATGGGCATTACAGGCACCCAAAATGTTGTATTTGAGGAAGCCCTGGCCCAGTCAGTTAATGAAGCAATATCAATGTACGGACAGCAAATATCGCAGATTCTAAAGACCTATCTAGAACGCCAACATTCGATCCCTCCCGAAAGCCTTGCTGAAAATCCACGCGCGCTCGTCGAAGCATTGGAAGCGATTCTTGATAGCGGTTCGCGTCTAGTCGAGAGGAAAATCCTTAGATCGCTATACAGTAAGATCGGTTCATCCGTACCGCACTCATCTGCAGCTGATTTTGAGGAAAGAATTTCGGAAGTCAAGAAGATATACTCAGAATACTATAGATGATGATTATCGCTTATGTTTATCCGCACACAAAATGGCATGGTCAGAATTAGTTCAACACTCGATTCCGATTATATAGTGTGAGAATTTATTTAGATAAGCCTGCTAACCCACCCAACTTTATATCGAAATTCGCATGCTTCTCTAAACAGTTATGAGCAAATGTCCAAGACAAGACTGCTTCAGCACGCGGAATTTCAAGAAAACGACTTGGTTCTGTTGTTGCCCTGATGGGTGCCACATCAACTGTCTCATTGATTTCTAAACGCCTCAAAAATATGTCAGTAGCGGCACATAAACAAAATTAGATGCCTTTTTTTGTTTTTATCTGCTGGGAACAACCATCTTTTGCAGCCTCTCGACACCTGAAAGAAGACCTGCCAATTCCGAGAGGGACAAGTTGTGCTCCTTGAGCTGCTTTACCCCAACGTTAAGAGATGCAAGCTGGCGATAGACTTCAAAGTCTTCTACGACTTCAACCAATTCCTCAAGGGCGAATGGCTTTTGAATCAGTTCTACTATCTGATGCAGGTCTTTTGTAGCTTCTTTCAACGTCTCGGCGGCATAAGCAGATGCAAAGATGACTCTCTGGCCGGGGCAAAGTTTCAAGATTTCTCTCGCTGTCTCCAAGCCATCGAGCTCTGGCATGCGATAGTCCAGTAACACGACATCAAATGGCGGCTGTTGTCCAAATCTAGATTTGGATTGCCTGACAGTAAAAGCCATCCTGTAGGCGTCAAGACAAACACGGCCATTTTCCGTAGATACAACATCATGGCCTCGTTCTTGCAAGAGTATGTGGTACTGCAGCCTTATTGCCGACTCGTCCTCTGCGACCAGTATCTTCAACTGTGAGTATACTGTAGCCTCGATGATAGTAACTCTGTGCAAGTATTAGGAACAAACAACCATCATATCCATTGTGGTGCCGAGTGAATCCAAAAAAGGCCGAACAGAAAAAAATAGAGGAATGGCATCGAAAGGCCTTGTTTTTTGTAGATGGAGATAAAAAGCGTGTGTGTGTTTTTCTTTATTGCCTACGGCCGTCGTGTACTCTCTCTACAACATACGGCTACTTTGCGACCAAGAGCGTGATTTCATTCTGTATTTCGCAGATCAATAGCCGGGCACCATATGAACCAAGGATTCTTTGTAAAGCTAGCTGGAGTTCCTCCAATGTGTATGTGCTATCGTCGTTATCATCATCATGGTCTAGATCAATGGCATATCCGGTCTTTAGATTGAACTTTAGCATGGAGAGGTTGTCGTCGCCAAGCCTTGATAGCACCTTAACCGTGGCCTGCTGCTGAGTCTCATATTCATGAGACAACATACCAGAAATAGATGATGAATCGAAACTAAAAGATACTGTCTGTAATGATTTGAGACAGACATTGGCAGATATGATAAGGTGGCCCATTCACCGGTTATGCTACCTCAATTCGGTTCAATGCTGTATATTTTTAATAGAACATGATTTCAGCTACTTTATATCGAAAATTCGACTTTTTACGAATGTCCACTTCTTGAAGCGAATACTTCCCAATGAGCGAATACTAAATGTGGATCATGTCCTTATTCCAAGCGGCGTATTGAAGACTTTTGTCGAAGGTGCGTTTAGTGCTGTTATGCCTCAAATGAAGGATGAGCTCCTCAGAGACATGATAAATTCTGGAATCAGGTTTGACGACAAGACTGCACATCATTCTCTATCTCAGATAAGGGATTACCTTCATCTTGTTCTAGGTCCAAACGCTGCAGAAATTCTCGTAGATGCATTGAGAAACTCGCTCGAGAGCACTGGGCAGTTTGAGAAATATGGCTGATTCAAGTATTCCAGCTTGAACGGGTTATCAAGAGCCGCCCCCGTAGTCTAGGGCCGTAGCGTATCTTTCATGGGTATTACCGCAATGCTAATGTGTCCTGTCTCATGCAGGTGAACGTCCACGTCGTTATAGAACAAAAAGCACCTTCCGCATTCCTTGCAGCAGTACATTTCGTCCTGTAGCTCTCCGGTATCTCGCATATATAGGTGTCAGCGACAATGATGTAAAAAGATGGACTACTTAAGGAGCGTGGTCAAATGTATCAAATAGGCGATGCCATGCTTTGACCATGTCGCTAGTATCCATCTTTGGAAGGCAAATTCGACCATTAGTAGAAATCAGTGCTGTTTAGAGATGTGAATTACCACTTCTATCTTTTCCCTAAATGCCTTTTTGCATAAAGGGCAGCGGATATGGGACAGGCCTTTTCTCCCTTCCGAACCAATGTTGCGCAGTATTGATATCAGACCTGACATTTTCCTATATATCTGGCACAAATGCTGGCTATTCGACCTATTAGAAGCAGCGACATCATCTCCTATAGCAAGTTTACAGTAGTAGTCCTTCGATTGTCGGGCTACCTCTGGTAGATCCCTAGCACGACTGGCGAGGCAACGGTCATAAAGTTTGCTCGTCATTTAGTTATGTGATATGGCAAAGTCTGACTATGAACGACACGACGAGGTTACTGAAGAGACTCTAAAGCCTGTAACAAAGGTCAAATCAAAGCTCGACAAGGAATTGCAGGAATGGGAAGTAGAGTCTACAAAGGACGGCCAGGATTCACAGGGACAATAATAACCGCAGAAGCAGGCGTGTTGGCAATCCCGGCAAATACCATGGCCAAGCTTGTCTGCATAAAGACATGCAGACCATCAAGTTCGAAATTACTGCAGAGAAATAACTTCTGACCCAGTTAAAATTAGAGCTTGACTTGGTCTTATTATCATCATCGTCGTCGCGTTCAATTATAACAGGAGGGACTGGAGTTTTCTAGAACAATCCATCTTCTGGATTTATTTACCAGATCGTTAGAGAGAGGACATTCAATCCCGCATTCCAGACGCTAGGCCGCCCTCCCTCCAAGTTATATCCGGAGCTGAGAGAATAAGGCAACATTACCTAAGCCTCATCAGGTCAGCAGCCGACGAGATTCTGCTCCTTCTTCCAACAATTAACGCCCTTCATAGGGAACGGTCCATCGGAGTTATAGAAGAGTTGCAAAATGCCGTCAAACGTGGAGTCAAAATCAAGTTGCTAGCAGCGGAGGACGACTTTATTAGATCCATTTTAGACAGTCTGAGGGCAAGTGGATTAGTCGTTAGGAGAATTGAAACTCCAAGTGAAACCAAATTCAAAATGCTAATCATCGACAAGCGCCTCGTGTTTATCGTAGAGACAAAGGATGATTCCAAATCACAGTTCAAAGATGCGGTAGGCAACGCAATGTTCTCAAACAACCTAGCTTCTGTCCTACCTTATGTGACAATTTTCGAGAGTTTCTGGCGCGAGACCGACTTATACGAAAAAGCGAGGGAAGCAGATCGGATCAAAGATGAGTTTGTCCATATCGCGGCTCACGAATTAAGGAATCCCATAATGCCAATACTGTCAGGCACAGACTTGATGCAAGATCTGCTGTCAAAAATAAAAGAGAGCACTTCGGCGGAGGTTTTTGACGAATTTCAAAGGATAACAACTATGCTGAATCGCAATGCGATAAAGCTGTATAGACTATCGGAAGATATACTGCAAGTAAGCAGGATTGAAAGTGGCAACCTTGTTCTCAACCTAGTTCCCACAAGCGTCAATGACATCTTGGAAAATGCAATTGAAGATGTAAAGAAAAGGTACGAGGGCCAGAGGCAAGATGTCAAGGTTATGCTAGACCGCAGATACGGCAAGGGAGACGTCACGCTGTACTGCGATGGAGGCAAAATATCTCAGACACTGATGAATCTGCTTGATAATGCTATGAAGTTTACCACGGAAGGAGAAATAATAGTTACTGCATTAATAAATGATGATGAGCTAGTCGTTTCTGTGCAAGATTCTGGAACCGGCATTAGTCCTGATTTAAAGCCAAGATTGTTTGAGAAATTTGCATCAAAATCAACAAATGGAACTGGGCTTGGACTCTACCTTTGCAAGAACATTGTTGAAGCACATGGGGGCAGAATCTGGTTTGACGATAATCCGCATTCAAAAGGCGCGATATTCAGCTTTGCCGTCCCCGTTGACGACCATTCCGTAGTTGCTACAGAGTCTGATGCCGCAGTCGCAGGAAGCAGTGGGCTATGAATCAAAAACAGCCTCTGAAGGTTTTGTTAGTTGACGACGAAGAGGACATTGTATATGTATTAAAGAAAGGCCTCGAATTGAATGGGTTCAAGATAGACAGTTTTACAGATCCTGTGAGAGCAGTACAGCAATTCCAACCTGACTATTACGACGCTGTGATAATTGATATCAAGATGCCAATGATGAGCGGGCTTGACCTCTATGAGAAAATAAGAGAAAAAGATGCAGCTGTCAGAGTGTATTTGATGTCGGCATATGACACATATGAAAAAGAGGTAAAAGAAAAATTTGCCGCAAACGAACTTGTCAAATTTGTCAAAAAGCCTACTACATATGCAGTCTTGGCAGAAATGCTGAAGAAGGACTCAGAAAGCAAAAGACTAACTTCGTTCATATTTTGATATTTATATATCCCTATTCCGAATTTACTTTTCCACTTACTTGCCCGCTAGACGCTGCGATTTTTTGACCGGTCATCGCATGTATGCTGTACCACTGCTGTGGCTATATCTGACGGCGGAGCTGTTGCATCACCGAGCGGCGGATGCCAACTAGACCGGTTAGGTTGGTCAGATACATTTCTCGCTCTTAATAACCTAGATTCGACTGAGAAAGGATCAAGAAAAAAGGCAGCAAACAGTGATATTAATTTGGCAATGCAGACCGCTCTCGGTGAGAATATCTGCTCTGCCAAGACGTGCTGACCCCAGTACGTACATGGGCATATCCCTTTATGATTTAGCTAATAGTAGTAGACGAAAGCAGAAATGGCAGATTAGCCCCAGTTGTGAGGCTTTCTAGATCTCCCGTATTATCCTGCCATGTATATCTATTACACTGAGTTTCTTTTTTTCCTCTTATCCTCCCTGCTAAAATATTCCGACTGAAATATCTACAACTTCTATATGTTCTATGGACGATAAGTACCAGTGGAAAGACAATCCGACTTTAACGATACAAATCCGGCAGATGAACAAACGACTACATCACTAACAGATTCATATTCTGAAAATACCACACCTACTACAAGCACTTCTCCTGGCAATGAAGAGCAAAGAATCGAAGTATCAAAACGCACTGAGGAGGTACAGGTCGTTAATGGTGAGGACAGTTATGACAGCGAGAGCGACGACTCTGTTACTCAAAAGGCAAGAGAAAGCGGGCGCGCACTCAGGGCTCTCGTAGATTCACTAATAGCAAAGACCAAAGAAACCACCATTGAGCAGACCGAGCGCTTAAAGCAGGCAGCCAACGACGAGCGACCGGTGTTTGTGGAGGATGCCGCATCTATCCAAAGGCTAGGAGAACACGTAGACAAGATTATTTCAAATTTCGATGACACAATGGACACGATTGGAAGGGAGCCCTATGCTACTCAAGAAGGGATGCTAGTGGGCTACAAAAAGGTACTGCAGGAAGAAATCAACGTCATAAACGCCAGGCTCAACTTGGCAAGGAGGATGCCGGTAACGCATGAGGAAGACGCACTTGTTCCGCCAAGCGATGCGAACGAAAAAGTTGAAGTGCAGCGAAATTCAGACACCATCTAGGCATCGTCTTGTTGCTGTTGTGAGCGCAAAAAAAAGAAACAAAAAAAAGAAAGAAAGATCAGGCGGGCTCTCTTGAGCCTTCTGACTTGTCTTCTGCCTTTGCAGCCTTTTCTCGAAGGTTCTCTGCAGGGCCGCTTGTTTTCGGGTTTGATTCTGCCGCCCCTGGATTGTCTTGGTCACGCTGGGCAGCATCTAGGCTGCGCTTCTCATCTTTGTTTTGGTTTTCTTCTTTTTCAAAGTGACTCATTTCAATTGTACACCTGGCGCAATGGAAATTAAAAGAGTGTATAGAGAAATTTCTAGAGAATAGCTTTTATGAAATCGTAGTTCCGCGCAATGCTTGGTGGCAGAGTGTTATGACTTTTTACTCCTCGATTTTCTCAAGGTC
>DATEIL010000212.1:0-5550 GCA_035279085.1 Nitrososphaera sp. | reverse complement strand
AAAATGGCATATCCTTGACAATAAAGGGCGCAAACTGACAATCAGCCGCGAGGAATTCATGACCGGGGTGAGGGACGAGCTCATAAAGAAGCATGACGGCAACCCGGTGATATCCGCCCTTGATGACCTCACGCGGGCCATGACGAAAGCTCAACAGGTCAGTGCAATGGTACAGAGTGGCGGCGACAAAATTGAAGCAATCCCTCCTCCCCAGTAATCCGCAGAGGTTAGCACTCTGCCGGGATTGCGGCTATTTTTGGAACTACCGTGGGCACCATTCAGAGGACGAATTCGTTTCATGCCCGGGATGTAAAAAGGCGTCCAGGCTAGGGACTGTGCTGCTAGGGAGGTTCAAAGTTGCTTAGCACAAAGACTGCGGCACAGCGCGGCGGGGTAATCAAGGTCCAGACGAGAGAGGGATTGCTGGGCCCCATAACGCGGACTACCTACCGAAACGGCGACTGGGAGGAGAGCGTATGCAATGAGTGCTGGCAGAATTTCTACAATCCTCGCATACTGAAAAAGAACGGCGGCAAATTTGTAAAATGCCAGGATTGTCATATCAGGGATTTAGTCAAGGCGAGGAAGGTTAATTGATCAGTACCAGCGGAAGAACCTAGTCTTCAACCCGGTCAATGACTTGAATTCGCTTCGGGTCATTTTGGAAACAGGAATGAGACTTGTAATCCTGAGTGAAGACTGGATTCGCCGGGTTTCTATCCAGGATGGTATTACAGAGCCTACATCGTATGACTCTCATTCCAGCTTGGTAAATCCAAAGAGTTGGTTAAATCTTTTGCAGTTCTTCAAGGACGGCATTCACGAGGAGTAAGTCATCAGTCAGTTCTTTTCGTTTGGCCAAGATCCGATGTTTTAGCTGTCGTTTATACGGACCCGAATACCCCTCGAGTTTACCCTTTTGAAGGTCAGAAAGGAACTTTCGCTCCGCTTGGCTAAGCACTACCATACAGAATTTTCACCCATACTTAACGTTACTTATATCAGTCACAGGCTTATTTATGTGTGACTATCTATAGTAACGTTTAATACTACCTGTGACTATTATTAGTCACATGAACAGAACAACCGTTCAAATCGTTCAACAGCCAAGCAAGGTGATCTATGTAGCAAAGACCGGCGTGCAGGAGCTTAACCTGACGGCCCAGGGAGTCCTTGAGCTTTCAAGGTCGGTGCTCGAGCAGGGCGGAAGTGTTAGCGACAGGTGCCAAATGTGGATGATGCAGGATGGCAGGATGGCGTCAAAGAGGACTACAGTCATAGTGGAGAAGGGCGCAAAGGCCCCTCTCTCCCTGTAGGTGAATGCAATGAGCGACGAAGCGACTCAATACCCGTATTCCGTCAAGGTTGAAAGAACGAGTAAGGGCGCTCGCTATTCAATCCACGTGTACCACGATAACAGAGAGCAAGCCTTGCAGGAAGCGACTGCGATGTATATCGCGCTACGACGCAGCTTGGAAGAGCAGGGACAGGCCGTGGCTCCTGTCGAGAAGGGAGGTAAGGACTGAATTGGTAGAACTCATAGGCCCATCACCGGAAGAGATGAAGCCGGGCGAAACCTACAAGGTCAAGGAGATGGACGGCAAGTACTACCTGGAGCGAAGCGACAACACCGAGGCCGTCGTGGTCCACCTGCCGCGCAACATGGCATACCTGCTAAAGGTCTACGCCGCAGTCTTGGAAGAAACTCTCGAGGGCATGATTTTGCAAGAGCTCGACAATGTGGTCGATAACATCAAGGACGGCTACGTGATAGGCGAGGAGGTCGGCGCGGCATACAAGCAGCTATTTCCTGAAGCGAAAGAGCCAGAACCAAGCCCTTCCTAACCTTTTCCTTTTTTCTATTTGCAACATTGTTGCACGTTTTACGCTCAAAACATGAAACTCAAAACTTGCTGTACCATTCCTGCAGCCGTCCAAAGTACGAAGGCTCTAAACAAGCCTCGCAGTACCTTTCTATTATGATAGCGCCATCCTGGGGAAACTGTACTTCCTTGGCTGCAGGCCTGCCGCAGTGGATGCAGGGTTTGACTTTTACCGGTGGCGGCGAACGGTGAGATTTGCGTGCTGGTACGAGTTGGGCTGGTGGCACTAGCTGTTTTTATAGTGTAGTTGAATAAAAGGTCTTAATCGGCATTCCAACCTAGAAACCGCCTTTATACTAAGTCAATTAAGACCAACACAATATAAATAATAACAGTGGAAAGCAAACCTATGATCAAAATTGGGCTGATCGGGAAGACGAATACCGGCAAGACGACTTTCTTCAATTCGGCTACCCTCTCGGCAGCCGAGATTTCAAATTACCCGTTTACCACAAAGCAGCCAAACGTCGGAAATGCCCACGCCATCGCCCTCTGCGTCCACAAGGAGTTTGACTTGCAGGATAACCCCAAGAATTCGCGGTGCATAGACGGCTGGCGGTTCATCCCTATTGAGCTTGTTGACCTACCCGGGCTTATCAAGGGCGCGTGGGAAGGCAAAGGACTGGGCAACCAGTTCCTTTCAATCGCCGCCCAGTCCGACGCACTCCTCCACGTGGTGGACGCCTCTGGAAGCATAGATGCATCGGGCAAGATAGCCGAGCCGGGGACGGGGGATCCCGTGGCCGACGTGGGTGACATCGAAGAGGAGCTCGTAATGTGGTATCTAAAGCTGTTTGAAGCAAACCGCGACAAGATATCGCGTGCAATCAGTGGTGCAGGGATGGATGTTGTGCCTGCCATAACCGAGGTCTTTAGGGGAATCGGAGTAAAAGAGGAACACGTCAAGCAGGCACTTGAGGAGAACAAGCTTGCAGCCACCAAGTTTGACGACTTTGGACCGCAGGAGACCAAGGACTTTTGCTGGAGCCTAAGGGACATTTCAAAGCCGACGCTGATCGTAGCAAACAAGGTGGATCTTCCCTCCGCCACTGAGAATTTCCGGCGCCTACGCGAAGAATACAAGGATGTCATAGTTATTCCCGCCAGCGCAGATGCAGAGTTGACTCTGCGCAGAGCAGAAACGCGGGGTGTAATCAGGTACATTCCAGGCGATGAGCGCTTTGAAATCAACGAGCAGACCAGCCTGAACGACAAACAGAAATGGGCGCTCAATTTCATCCGCAAGGACATCCTCGGCGAGTACATGCGCACAGGAGTGCAATTTGCCATCAACGTGGCAGTTTTCAAGCTATTGAAAATGAATGCGGTCTATCCAGTGGCAAACGTTCAGACCTTCTCCGACAAGCATGGCAATGTCCTGCCAGACGTTTATCTGATGAAATCCGGGTCTACGGTGGAAGACCTTGCCCGAGAGATCCATAGCGAACTTGCAAAGGGCATGCTGTATGCAGTCGACGCAAGGGATGGTCTCCATCTTCCGCTGAATTACCACCTGAAGGATAGAGACGTATTGTCGATAGTGTCTGCAAGGACGAAGAAAAAGTGAGTAGTCAGGGAGGATATCACGATGGTGCCTGGAAAACGCAATAGTGCGCTTCTTGCCAAAATCGAAGACATCTTGAAACGGGATCCTTCCCGGATGTGGTCCCGCGAAGAGATCCTTAACCTCGTGACTCCGGGGGAAGCGGATGGCGAAGTGGAACAGCTGCTTGCAGAGCTGGAAGTATCAAGTTCCATGAAAGAGGACGGCGACAGGTCGGACGTCTATGCAACCTGCAGGGGCGGAACAGTGTATTACAAATGGAATAAAGCCACTTAGGGCCTGCTGGGAAAAACCGCTACGTTCCTGAGCGAGTGATAAATGGCCAAGTATGCGATCCCTTTTTCCGTGGTCCGATAAGAAATGTGCTTTCTCTCCATGTCCGCCAGTTCAAGAACCAGCTTCTTTTCAAGCAGAATGCCGAGGTACTGACGCAGCTGCCCTGTGGTCACATTGGCCTTGGTCAATAGCTTTGTCTTGGTGATGCCTCCGTTGGCGGATTCAAGTATAATTGCCATTATGTCCGGCCTGCTGCGGTTCTTCACATAATGAAAATTGGAGACTCTGTATTTTTTGTAAGCGAGCGGAAATTCTAGACAATTGGGTTGATTTTCTTTGATATGGCGATGACGGCGACGGATATATAGAACGCGTCCAGGATAAGCCGCATTGCTGGAGAGAAAGGAGTGGCACACATTCGTGGTAAGAAACAGTGAACAGGCAATAATTCGATTCCTCTCCATTCTGAGGGCAACTGAGCCGCCGCAGTATGTTTCCGGTGAAGTCTTGGCAAGGCGCGCAGGGGTATCGAGAAGCGCTGTTTGGAAACAGGTCCGCAGGCTTCGTAGTTATGGCTACGGAATCGATTCAATGCGCGGGGCAGGGTACCGGCTTGCCAGAAATACCCAGTCTCCGGTCCCCTGGGAGCTGAAGAATCGCTTGAAAACAAGGACTTTGGGCAGGGATGTCATGTACCTGGGGTCAACAGATTCTACGCAAAGTATTGCACTGTCCATGGCGAACAAGAAACTGCGCGCAGCAGATGGCCTTGTGGTAATTGCTGACAGGCAAAGCAGCGGCAGGGGCAGGCTCGGACGCAAGTGGCTATCGCCGCAAGGAGGGCTGTGGTTTTCAGTGCTCATTCGGCCAAAAATGGCCACGGCACAGGTAACCGTCCTGCCGTTTGTTGCTGCAATAGCAGTCCGAGAGGCAATTGTAAAGTGCACCGGCATTGAGCCTCGCTTGAAATGGCCAAACGACATCATGATTTCAGGCAAGAAAGTCGCAGGAATCTTGCTTGACATCAGCGCGGAGGCGGAGTCTGTCAATTACGCTGTCATTGGAGTGGGGATAAATGCAAACATTGACGCATCTATGCTGGCACCTCAAGTAACGTCGCTGCACGGAATTACATCACTCAGAACAGAGCTTGGCCATGAAGTCAGCAGGCTTGATCTTGTCGCAACGATGCTGGAGAGTCTGGAGTATTACCTGGACATCCTTGCCAAAGATGGTCCGACAGAAATAATTTCAGCCTGGAAAAAGCATGCAGATATGCTAGGTAGGCGGGTAGAAATCCTTTCAAATGATGGTCCTAATTATGACGGAATTGCATTTGACCTAGAAGAGGACGGGTCGCTTTTGCTGATGCTAGATACGGGCAAAAAAATTGGAATCACTTCGGGAGATGTGCGAGTCAGGTACTAGCTAGTGTGGGGTGTAAACTATGGCGATATCGTTAACATTTGTGCCCGTCCTTCCTGTAAATATGAGCGACCCTGCCGATTTTAGTAGCGGGTAGCTGTTGTGGCAAGCTAGGTGGCCCCTAAGGCTCTCCCTTTGGCGCCGGGCAGTAATTGGGACGACGTTCGAGACCAATGCACCGGCAGCGTCAGAGTTACCGTCGATACCGTCAGTACCAATGCAAGCGGCTATGACGCCTTGGGGGATGCTTGAGGCGCATGACAACGCCGCTTCTTGGTTCCTTCCGCCTTTCCCTGCCTTGCCCCTTCTTATGGTAACAGTTGTTTCCCCGCCGAGGATCAAAGCATCGTACTCTTGAACACCTGCCTTCAGGTCAAGGGCAAGTTTGGCAAGGTACTTTCC
>DATEIL010000211.1:0-7122 GCA_035279085.1 Nitrososphaera sp. | reverse complement strand
GCCTTTGTCATAACTCACCGTAGCTTTGAGCACTGGAAGTTTTATCAAAAAAGAATTAAAAATCTTACCTTTTTTTTCAATTCATCCAAGTAGCCAGCCTATCAGCCGCTGCTTTTGAGATGCTGTGTCCCAGAGGCTCTTGCTTGTTACTCCATATCGAAGGAGTGCCGCAGAATCAAGTCTGGTATGGCTTACTGACTTGGTGTAGAAATACTACCATGCTTATTAGGCAATATGCCGCAAGTCAGGTTGATTGTTAACATGGTAGATGCCTCAACAACAGCCACGGCAGCGGCGACCCCTGAATTCAAAATTAGCCCTTCAATGAGGATAGGCTACGTGAGCCTGAATGTTTCAGACCTAGAGCGTTCTCTGGACTTTTACCAGGGCGTGCTTGGATTTAGAACAATCGAAAGACCGTCAGAGGGAAAGGCCCTTCTCTCAGCAAACGGTGGTGGCGGCGATGACGGTGGCGGCAGCAGCTCCCGACTTGTCGAACTTGTCCAGGCAAAAGAAAAGCCAGACATTCCGAGAAACAGGAAGAGGGCCGGTCTTTATCACTTTGCAATCCTTCTTCCAGAAAGAAAGGATCTTGCGGACATGCTCCTGAACCTCAGCGAAAAGAGAGACCAAGTGTATTTTGATGGCATGTCGGACCACCTGGTTTCCGAGGCGATCTACATCAGAGACCCTGACTTTAACGGCGTGGAAATCTATCGCGACAGGCCAAGGTCTGAATGGAAGTGGACTGATGGCAAAATTGCAATGGCTACCGAGCCCCTCAATACGGAGGATCTCCTGAATGCGGCGTCCGCCTCGGGCTGGAAGGCCATGCCTGCAAAGACTACAATTGGACACGTCCACCTCCACGTCAGAAATCTTGCAAACGCTCTGCGGTTCTACCGCGACCAGCTAGGCCTTGACTTTACTGCCACCTACCCTGGCGCATACTTTTTCTCGGCTGGTGGATACCATCATCACATTGCTGTAAATACGTGGCTTGGCACTGAAATCCCAGCAGCATCGCCTGACAAAGTTGGCCTGAACCACTTTGGAATAGAGTTGCCAAATCTGACAGAGTTTGAAAGCACTCTTCGAGAGATGGGAGGATCTAAGGAGGGTTTTGTCGCTGACCCTGAAGGGATAAGGATTAGGCTATACAGCATGTAGAGGCACCTGAATTCTTCTGCTTTGCCGTCTACTACTACCGCCAAGTAGGGCTTAATCTCTCGAACTACAATGGGATCGCCGGACACAGGCGAAAACAGACGCAATTTCGTTTCTATATCCGATCACGACTTCAGCATCGTCTCTACTGCAAGGATTCAGAAGAACGAGAAAAAAGAGAGAGAAAAAATTGGGGTGATAGGAATATGCGTAGCTTGTCATACACCTATCTGTGGCAATTCAGAGACCCCGTCATTGTTGCTCAAGTTCTTCACTGCCTTCCATGTAGAGCCGCTATTGGTACTGCGTTTGAGCAATATGTCACGGTTTCCAGATGTCTGATCATTCCAGACAATGTATACGTTTGAGCCCAAGGCAGCGATTTGCGTGTTCTCAGAAAAGCCAGCGGTATTGCTTATGTTGATTCTTGCCTTCCAACTTGCGCCTTCATCAGTGCTTCTTCTAAAGTATACATCAGAGGAGACATCATCAGACCAAGAGATGTATACGTTGGAGCCAGAAGCGGCAATATCGTGAGACGTGATGCTCACTTCAGTGCCGCTGTTGCTTATCTTGATTCTAGATCCCCAATTTGCTCCGTTGTTTGTACTTCCTCTAAAGTACACTTCAGTACCGTCTGAAGAGATCCGTTTCACCCAGACAACGTATACGTTCGAACCTGAAACAGTGATCAGCGGGTCTGTGTTGGATTTGTTATCGCTACTCAGGTCAAACGAGGGATCCCACGTTTCTCCATCATCCGCGCTCCTACTGAAAAGGATGTTAGTATTGCTAGCACTCGTTGACGAATCCCTCCACACGATATACGTATACGAGTCCGAGACGGTAATCTGTGGGTCAAAAGAGTCGCCACCGTTATTGCTTATGTTCTGAACGTCTTCCCATGTCCCTCCGCCGTCGTTACTGCGCTCGAGCAGGATTTCATAGTTGCCGGGTGTCCTATCATACCACACGACATAGACAGTCGATCCAGATGCAGCTACCTGCGGATCGGACGATTGACCGGTGTTATCGCTCAAGTTGACGATGGATTTCCAACTTGCACCTTCATCAGTGCTTCTTCTAAAGAACACATCGTCCGCGCCGGTATCCTGCCATGTGATGTAGACATTCGAGCCAGAAGTGGCGATATGTGGAGTACCGAAATTGGTGTTTGTGCCACTGCTACTTATCTTGATTTTGGACCCCCATGTCACACCGTTGTCTGTGCTTCCCCTAAAGAACACGTCGGCCAATGACGCGTCAGCGTTAAGTTGTGTCCATATGACGTATACATTGGAGCCAGACACAGCAATCTGTGGGCCGAAAGAATTTCCAGGATTTGCGCTCAAGTTCTTTATTGACTGCCAGGTAGCGCCACTGTCCGTACTGCGCCTGAAAAATATGTCGGAGTTTCCACCGGAGGAGCCGTCCTGCCATACTACAAACCTGTTAGAGCCTGAAGCTGCGGACAGTCCGTCAGAACTTGTGCTAACCTCATCGTCCTCTTCTGATGTTGCCGCCGCTGCAAGGCTAGAGCCGCTGCCCATAACGGTAACCAGGGACGTTAGCAGCAATGCCATCAGCGTGTTGGCAATGATCACTTTTTGATTCCAGACTTTCATATTGTTTTTTGAACCTATGTGACACCAATGTCTCTGGATGTATAAAACAGCGTATGAAACACAATGACTCCAAGTACTTACCAAATGTTCAAGCTCTACACTGCACTCAGTGGAAAGAGTAAGGAATGTTATAAAAAATCAGGACTGCCTCACTTTCCTTTTTTTAATGCAACCACATCATCTAGTGTGTCGGTACTGCTGTCCTGTACCAACCCGCCCCCTGGGCTCGGAGGCGAGAGTGCGTGTATATGTATTATTTTTTCCCTCTGCGTGTCCCAATGGCGGTTGTAAAATTGTCGGCTTTTGATCTGCAGATAAACGTAGATCTAGAAGCGCTATGCTGCCACTGCAGCAAGTCCCTCAATGTCATCAAGAGGTGCTACTGGAACAGGACTTGCAGGAATATTATGACATTTTGATGATAAATGTGCACTCTCATAGAGCGGGACAACAAAATGATTATTCCCCAAAAACGTATGTTGGGTTACAGGGAAGGATGGGACACGTTGTTAGGACATGACTTGCCATCCTGTTTAGTATTCAAACCGGAGTTAGTTACACGCTCTAGATCCGTCGAAAAATTAGTAATACCCCTTAGGGTCTATCCCAATGATTCCGCACAACTCCACAAAGGCCTTTCTGCGCTCATCCAGATTGCCTGTGGCAAACCTGAGAAAGAGTGGACGACGGTTCCAGTCAAATGAAGACTCGGCTTTACCATAAAGATAAAGCAGCATTCCGGCAAAATTGACGGCTGCAGAATCTCCGCGCGTTAACAAGCCTCTGAGCAGTGCTTCTATTACACGCTGTGGATGAAAGCTCTCAATCTGGTCAAGTGCCTGGGTAAGGCCTTCATAGAATTCTGATTTTTCAAGTGCTTCGATTAGGATTTGCTCCCGTTCTTTCTCTGCGCCCTTTGCAAAACGTGATGCTGCAATTCGGACATCCAGCGAGGGATGCCTTAAATTCTTGTCTATTATTGACAGAGCTTTTGGTGTATTGATATATTCAAGCGCCTCAAAAGTGCGCCAGGGCTCTGACATGAAACTGTTTGACAGGATATCTACGACATCATCTTTGTCTTGCTCCGTCATTTCATCCAAAGCAGACAAATCATACCCGATGCCATCATGCCATTTCTCATGGTTCATCTCCAAGCTATCGCGGAACCGCTTCTTTGCGCGCATGCTCTTGGCTACAAGCTCTTCACGAACCGCTGTGCCGCGTCCTGCGCCAACCAATATCACTACATCTCCAAAGCAAAATCCAGTATCAAGCTTTCGAAATCCAGAGGTGGACTCGGACAAAGGAAGAAGAAGATGATGATGCACAGACTATATGCGACTCCCATTTGACAACTTGATAATAGTAGAGAAGGGAGAAAGAGAAAATTAACTGTAGTATGAGGATATGGCGTACCTGGATTTTTCGCTGGGCTCCAGCGAGAAAATTTCCTTGACGTCCAGCGTCCAGACTTTTTTCGGCTTCAAGTTGATTCCAAATTCCTTGAGCTTTGCCTCTGCTCTGCTGATTAGAGGCTCCTCTGTCACCTCAACTACGTCGCCTTTGAGCTGGTATCCTCCGCTCTCTGCATCCTTGTCAAATATGGCGACTGATACCTTTGGCCAGGCGCCTATGTTGTGAAACGTCTTGTTCTCAAATGCATCGGCAAAGAGGAGCTTTTCGTTGTCAAGTATGCCAAGGACGTACCTCGGAGAGATGTTGGGAATGCCCTTTGGGCTGACGCTTGCCACAAGCACGATGTCTTTTGACTTGATAATCATCCTGAGTATGTCTTCGCCTATCTGGACCAAGCTACTATTGCCCGCTTAACAGAGGTCAAAAGCGGGTTATAGCCTTTTTCGACATTGCCCAGCAGGATCGGGCCTTTGTGTGGATTATTTATCCACCTACGTTATATTCATGTGGCATGAGCATTAGGTGTAAAAAATGGATGTCTGGTACAGCCGGATCAAATTTACAAAACTCCTTTCACTATCTGTATTTGGTACACTGGTTTTGTCCATACTCATTCCTTCGGGCATTTTACCACAGAAAGCAGACGGAGGCGTTGAGGTCCCTTCAAGGGCCAGTGTGGGCGTTCCCTTCACGTTGGTGCCCGGCGAAAGCGTTATCATCGCAGGCTCTGGCATAACCGCAAAGTTGCTCAATATCACGGAGGACTCTCGATGTCCTTCTGATGTTACGTGTATCTGGGCCGGGCAAGTATCTGTCCTGGTAAGCCTGTCGCAGAATTCTACCAGCCTTGGCAATTTCACGCTGACTTTGGGAGGGGTAGGCGGTGGGAATAACTCGAGCGCTGCCGCACAGCACAGCGTTGCTGGAGATTACGTGATAAAGTTAACAGAAGTACAGCCCTACCCCATCAGCACACAGAAAATAGAGCCGTCGGATTATGTCGCCACGCTGGTGCTTTCCCGTGACGATGATGGCAACTCCATGATGGCACGGTCTGTGCTTGTAATGGCGCTGGCAGACAACAACACTATGCAGGGGCCGACCAAGTTAATCTCTGCGTGGAGCATTGAAAGAGAGAATGGCACTGCGATAATAGTGGCAAGGGAAGGCCAGTCGTTCGTGAGAGCTGTCGCTAGATTTGTGCCATTTACAGCACAGTGCAATCATGATGCAATGTCAGAGTGCATTGATGGCCAGATTACGTCAGTGGCATCGGGAAGTGATTTAGGGGTTGGCGCAGGCGACTTTATCCACATAGAATTGGATCAGCGCAACAATAACACGGCCACCCAGGTGTTTGTATCGTTCAAGACGCCAATGACAGACGGCGGCTCTGGCGGCAACACTAGTGCAGGCGGGCCAGTTGAATATCCCATGCAGGTGCGCAAATTCAAAGAAGTGACCAAGCCGTATGTGCTACCGCCGCAGCAGGATGGAAACTCAACGTCTACTACTACCACCGTAACATTGCAAAAAGGCGACAGGGATGGCCCGCTGCTTGTACAGGCGATTTATGCCGACCGGATCGAAGGCCTGAACTTTCCTGAATATCCGATAGCGATGGACAAGGGCCTGCCAATAACGCTCCGGGTCGGTGAGAAGGCGAGCAACGGCTGTACGGTGTTTCTCACGCTGGTAGCGATAGATACTGCCAATGGAACAGCGACGTTTCTGAAAAAGGTGGACGAGAGCCGGCCCTGCCCAATATGCTGGTACCAGCTTGCACTGGTTTCAGGTTGAAATTTAATTGTAGCATGCGAAATCTAATCCTCAAGCAGATATGATGTTCCAACTATTGGAACTGCTTACGCGCAAGAAAGTCAAAGTGACCTCAATTGCACTACGCCCAGGTGGTAGCTTACTTCAATGCTTTCAAGCAGTTCACGAATCTTTGGGAAATAATGCCTGCCATGCTCCGATCTCTGATGGCGTTGCAATGAGCCCTTGTCCTCGTATTGAGACATGACAAGATATGTCCTTGGCTGCTCTGATTTGTAAAGGTCGTAATATTGAACGCCCCTGTCATGCGCTTTTGCCTTGGCCGCAAGTTCCCTAAAAAGAGATTCAAATTCTGCCTCCTTGCCTTCCTTTACAACGACTCGCTTGAGATCACCTATCACCACGTTTGCAGGAAGCTGATCTCCCTTGTCTTGCTGCTTCCGAATATCTTCTGGAATCGACGATGTCATATGTCCCTGTGACCAGATGAATCCTGAGGAGCGTCTGTATAAGAAGCTTGAAGGTCCTAAATCCTGGGACAGGCTAATGCTTTGTACGTTATGGTGTGCCAAATATGATGTGGCTGGTATGTTAAGCCCTTAGTTGGACAAGAATCCATGACTAGACATGCAGGGTCGGTGGCTGTCCTGATGTGTTGTTGCTGATACTACCACTGTCAACTATCATGCAGGCGCATATGCAAATTTGGAATAGAATCCGTTCTTGCCAGAGTTGTCCCAGCTCATGCCGTGATCGCTAAAGCTATGTTTTACCGACTTTGCAACAGTCATTGGAAACCCCGGCGTGACATACATTAGCGGGTTTGAAATGACGGCCTCTGTCTTCTGGTCTGCCCCCGTAATGCCCTCGATGGAAAGATCCAGGGCAGATGGAATCTGGAGAGAACGCTTTTTGCCCTGTGCTTCGAACAATATCTGCACCGAGCGCACCCCGACTACTTCGCCAATCAGGCCCGCGATAACTCCAAAAAAGCCACCGGCTTGGCCCGAGTAAATCTTTGCAAGGGAGTCGGCCTGCTGCTTTGTGGCCCGCTCGTCCAGATAAAGTGCAGCTTTCCACTTTGGACCTGTGAACATGTTGCCCGGCGCATAGAATATCCCGGCAACGTTCA
>DATEIL010000210.1:0-12155 GCA_035279085.1 Nitrososphaera sp. | reverse complement strand
GGCGTAAGGGGCATTGACGGTGCTCTCGATGCGTCCACGAATACATAGTCGCTGGCAATGCGCGCTGCCTCTGCAATCCTGCTGGACATTGACCGGAGCATCTTTCTATCCATCTGGTGGCGGCCGCGCTTTTGAAGCAGTTTTTCATAGACTGCCTTGAGCAGCCTCCTGTCGCGGTAGTCCCGGGCAAGCCGCGCCGCGAAGGCCTGTCTTGAATCTGAACGGGGGTTATTGCCGTTGTTATTTGAATCCACACTGCAGAGCCGCTCAAGGGTCGCCTCGTCTGTAAGGCTCAGGTAATTTTCAAGCGACGTATCGCTCAGCCCAAGGTCCTGGTCGGCCGCAATCATTGACTGCAAGAGCATAACTTCGGCGGCCCTTACGGTCTTGTGAAAGTATACGGCCTTGAACATTTCATAGCGTGATATCAGCATTGATTCTAGGGAATTGAGGGCAGATTTGTTTATTGCCAGCCTGTTCTTCCAGACTTCAAGCGAGCTGACTATTCTGTAATAGTCCACCTTTGCGTATTCTGCGCCCGTGAAGAGGCCGTCGCGTGGGAGGTAGTCCATAATGTCCGCGGAAAGGCCGCCTGAGATAATCTCGTTGAGGTATGTAACTTTGGGTGAAGCAAACGACAGCCTGCATGTCTGCTCAACGCTGTGACCGTGCCGGGAAAGCACATCTGATATCTCGGTATGTGCGATGATCTTTCTTCCCATCGCCTCGTGGGTTGTCTTGCAGTAGTATTCCAGCACTTCCTCAAACAGGTGGGAAAATGGGCCGTGGCCTATGTCATGGAGCAGGGCGGCCAGCCTGAGTTCCTGGACGACCTCTGCATTGTCAATGTATCCCTTTGACAAGAGCGATTCAGCCGCAAGTCCCGCAATGTGCATGGCGCCAAGTGAGTGCTCAAAGCGCGAATGCTGGGCACTTGGATATACCAGGTGGGCTCCGGCAAGCTGCCTTATCCTCCTGAGGCGCTGAAAAGTAGGCGTGTCAATGACTTCCTTCTCGACCTGCGAGAACCGGATGGACCTGTGGACAGGATCCGTTATCTCGCCGACAAAGTCCATGATGGTATACCCGCAATGAATTAAGGCAGGACTTAAACTTTCAGCTCTTTCCTTACTATCCTGAGTATTTCCTGATGGACCTGCTCTCTGCTCTTTGAGCCGTCAAGCACCTTCCACCTGAATTGCTTTGCGAATTTCATGTAATTCTTGTACGCGGCGGCTGCAAGCCTTGCATCTGACTCAAACGCGTCCTGGACCTCGGCGCGCTTGCCAGAGGTGGCAGGGTTGACAAGGAGCACGATTACAAGGTCCTCCTTTGGCAGGCCCTTGTCCAAGCGGAGCAGCCAGTTAGAATCCATGCCGTTTGCAGCGCCGTATGCCAGGTTTGATTGCCAGTAACGGTTCATTATCACTATTGTTCCATTTTCCACCATGCTCTCTATCTCCTTCTTTTTCTCCCACCTGTTGGCGGAGAAGAGTAGATGCTTGGCCTCTGGAGGGTAGTCGCGCTTGCCGTCAAGAAACGCCCTTATCTCCATCCCTATCGGCGTCATATAGTCGGGAAAGTCCAGGATGACACAGACCTTGCCGAGGTTCTTCAAAGCTTCTAGGAGCAGCCTCGACTGCGTGGTCTTGCCTGCCTTGTCCGTACCCTCAAGGACTATGATCTTGCCCTTTGTTGCCACCGGCATAGCTCAAGGATGGATCCATAAAAAGATGTTGAGCAATATTTGGCGCCGGCCACTCGTTGTTGCATTTTACATGGGTCATCTGTCCGGAATTTATTATCCCGAACCAACAAATTAAAATAATAACAGATGTTCTAACTAGCATTCTTGGGGGTATGGCTACGTGAAGGATGAAAGGACTACCATTGCCATATTTGACACCTTCAAGACCAGAAGAAACAAGTTCACAGGAGAGGCAAAGAGGCAGAGGGGTATCATCGCGCACCTTGCGACCGAGCAGAGCCCAGACCTGCGCACCCGGACGTCAATAGCCCACGCCATCGCAAAGCAGCATGGGATCCTATGGCAGAACATCTATTCAGGGATTTTCCGAGATCTCGACGAGGTTCTGATACCTGCGGGTGTGGTGAAGGAGGGCGGAAGACTGCCACTCAGGCGCGGGCCAAAAGCGCTCCAGCTTGAGGGCGTGCCATTCTACGAGCTGACGGACACAGGCATGCTGGTCGCTTCATCTATTGAGGAGCTTGGTTCCAAAAGGATGGAAATTCTAAAGGCGTACATCTCGTCGGTTCCTGCAAACGACTCACCTTCAAAGGCTATGAAGGATGGCATCCTGTTCCTTATAGAGTCAGCACCGTCGTTTGTGTCCAAAATAATAAACGACTACATCTACTCATACAGCATGGGCATGATTGACAGCATTGCGCCGCTTGACGCAAAAAAATTGCGCTCTGTAATCTCGCAAAATATCTCTGTCGAAAAAGAACTGGTGGAGGCAGTGATTGCGATGAAGGAGAGCCAGCGAGAACTGGTCAGCGACTTTTTCAAAACGCTTACGTAGCTATATCGTTTATCTAGCGTCCTTCGTGCCCGCAAGAAGTGCAGCGGTATTTTTTCTGCTTGCCTTTGCATCCTTCGCAGCGCCATATCCTTGCGCTCTTGCAGTTGGGGCAGGAGAAACTCTCAGATAATTCGCCTGGCCTTACTTCCTTTCCGCAGGCGTTGCAGCTTGGCATGTCGTACGAGCCGGCATACATTTGGAAACATATCTCCCCGGGAACTATTTTTACTTTTATTATTCATGCTTCGGGCTGGCCGGCAGACGAAAGGATTTATACCATTTAGACAAAGTGTTACATTGTATATGGGCATTGGAAGATACATGGCAAAAGGCTTGGCAAGGGAACTGGACAACAGATCACGGGAATTCTATGAATTCGTGATGCCAGCAATTGACATGGTAGAAGACGCTAATGAACTTGTCATTACAATTGATCTGCCGGGCTTTGCAAAGAAGGACATCAACCTCCGGATCACAGGCAACATCCTCTCAATTAGCGCCAAGAAGACACTGGAAGAATCGGCTGGGACCGTCCACTACAGGCACAGGCCGCTCACGATTGACAAAAAGATCATACTACCGATTTCAGTAAAGGAGGAAGAAAAGGTAGTGGTTGGCAAGGCAACTTATGAAAACGGGGTGGTGACGCTGCGAATACCTATACCAGAGTCGACAAACATTCCCATCGTCTGATTCTCTGATGCAACAACAACTGCACTAATAATAATAACAAAATCATCAAAAGCAACATTTCTCTGTGCCTGCACTCGGCGGACAGCAGGGCACCTGGAAGGAAAAAACACAGAGGAAAAAAGGGACTGCGCTATACCTCGGGCTCTTTGGGCCACATCATTCTGCGCATCTCTTTTCCAACTTTTTCGAGCTGGTGATTCTCAATGTCCTTCATGTACCTCGAAAACGAGTTCTTGCCCTCTTTCTTGTACATGCTGACCCATTCCTCTGCAAATTCGCCTGACTGGATTTCCTTGAGCACTCCTTTCATCTTTGCCTTGGCTTCCTTGTCCACGACGCGTGGTCCTCGAGTGAGGCCGCCATAGCGCGCAGTTTCGCTGACCCTGTTATACATGCCTGTGATGCCGTATTTCTGGACCAGGTCGACTATGAGCTTTAGCTCGTGGAGGCACTCAAAGTACGCTACTTCGGGCTGGTATCCAGCTTCCACAAGCGTCTCAAAGGCGTTCATCATAAGTGCATGAGCGCCTCCGCACAGGTCAACCTGCTCGCCAAACCAGTCTGTTTCCACCTCTTCTTTGAATGTTGTCTGAATGACGCCGGGCCTTGTACTGCCTATTGCCTTTGCAAGAGCAAGCGACCTGTCAAGGGCCTTGCCCGTGTAATCTTGGAATACTGCAACAAGCGACGGAGTCCCAAAGCCTTCCTGATATAGTTCCCGCACGCGCTGGCCCGGGCCCTTGGGGGCGACCATTATCACGTCAACATTCTTTGGAGGCACGATCCATTTCCAGTGGACTGCTGCACCGTGGGAGAAGCTCAATGCCTTGCCTTCGGTCACATGCTTGGCAATATCCTTCTTGTACGTGTCCGCCTGCTCCATGTCAGGGATGAGGATGTGAATGATATCGCCTGCCTTTGCAGCTTCTGACACTTCCATGACCTTGTGTCCGTCGGCTTCCGCCTGCTTCCATGTCTTGCCACCTTTTCTGAGGCCCACTATTACGTCCAAGCCAGAGTCTTTCATGTTTGAAGCCTGGGCTCGTCCTTGTATGCCATAACCGATAACTGCAACCGTTTGTTTCTTTATGGGGTCAATCTTGACCTGACTATCAAGCCACTTCTTTACGGGCATGAAATCAGTCGCAGAGATGTATTATATTATTGTATAGAGGCTGAGACGCGTGCTTATCTTTTGCTTCACCTATCACTATCCAACAAAAATAAGGTAAAAGCATGGCCAAGAGACAAAAGCGAAAAGTGCAGACTATGTCATCTTTAGCCCGAGTGTTCAGAACTTTAAATCAGTCTGCTCACTGTCTTTACTCAAAAGCTACAGTCTGCCTGCGAGGCATGGAACCCTGCGATCTCGCGCCACCACCATTCATTAGCCATGCCGTCAAGAAAGAAGCTCGAAGCGACATAAACATTGTAGTCAAATTGGCCGAAGAGTCTGGACTACAAGAACAGTCTGGTATATGATGTGATATGATGTCCAACGAAACAGTCATTCCAGTAATAGTTGGCCTTGCAGCCGGGGTTGTCCTCATTATCCTACTCGCTTCTTTCACAGGCGTCTCTCCTCTGCAACGGAATTACGATACCACCGTAATCACTCTTGAACGAACTACCTGCTATGGCACTTGTCCATGCTATTCCATTGCCATTTTTGGAAATGGAACCGTGAATTATGAAGGTGGGCACTACACAGCAAGCGTCGGAAAACATACCTACACAGTTCCAAGGGAAAATGTGAGCAGGCTTGTGGATTATTTTTACAGTGCAGGATTTCTTTCCATGAAGGATAACTATGGCCTATACGGCGACTGTCCAAAATATCCTGCATCGCTGACTATGGATGACAGGACAAAAACAGTGATCCACAACCGTTTCACAGCTCCGCCAAGTCTGATATCGCTAGATACTAGAATAGATGATTATGCAGGTTCCTACAAATGGGTAAACTGTCCTGAAGGTAAACGAGTTGCCACTGTTGATCAGGGCGGCTGTAGATGATGATGATGTACACATTGATGTCTACTACGCATAGGCCATAGACTTTTTCCAAATAGCACCAAAACTAGTTCAGTCTCGGAATCCGCGGTTCATTAAGGTCTAATTGGCATGTCTGCAGATTTCATCTCACACATGCATTTGTTGCAATAGATGACGTGCTTGAAAAATCTTGGCACGTTCATTTCTACCTTGTTGCAGCTTGGACATACAAAGACTACTACTGTACCGTTTCCGAGCATCCATTTCGCCTAAAGAAAGTGCATAAAGAAAAACATGGTGGGAACGATATCGCGTTGGAGAACCAGTTTCTTTAAAATGGCACATTCCAGCAGTGGCAAGAGCCTGTAACGCCATCTTTTGTAGTGAATTTTGCAGTTAGAAAAGCCTGTTACACTCGCTTCTTTAATAATCGCCTCTGGTAACCCATAACCATTGATGAGCTTGAGATGAGTCGGCAACAAGAAGACGATACGCCCAAGTGGCTGAAGGACTATCAACGAATGTTTCCGGAAAAGTCGCTGATGCAAAAGCAGATTGACGAGCTAAAGGCCAGAGTAGAAGAACTGGAAAAGCATAACCCCGCCCGCAAGACCTCTACTATCTGACCTTCTCTAGCTTATTCTTTTTTTGGTTTATGTGTGAGATTTGCTAGCTGGAAGAATTAGATCGCAGAAAAGATAAATCCAGTCTTATCAATAACTAAGAAGACCGGATAGAGAAAATCCTCAGCAGGTAATTGAGGTAGCCAGCCTATTCACAGAGTATTACCGCGCTACATACTCTACTATTTAGATGCCTACTCAAAAGTTCCTCTAGAAACGGATATGCGCGCAAGCCCTGCATGGTCATCATACGAAACAACGGTTCCCGAGTCAATTAACTCTCAACTGGTCGGAACGTTCCCCGCTCTTGTACATGTGGCAGATGGAAATAGTGGTGTTGATAATAATGATAGTAATACTGCTACTACTGCAACTGCAACTGCAACTGCATGTGCATTCTTTGTACGGGCTGCAGATCGCGATTTCCCTCGTCAAAGCTGGAATGGGCCGATGAGTGCACTGGTAAGGCCCCAATTCGTAAAGACGCCTCAAGGACCGATAATCGTAGCATACTGCATGGTTTCCTCCCTCACTTCTTCCTCGGGCAATGATGAAGAAGAGCGGTTCGTCTCAGAGACAGCAATCTTTCCCCGGCTCTCGACAATGCCGGATCATCGAGCTATTGCCGACTTGCTACGGTCTGGTGGTAGAGTCTTTTATGTAATCTGTAATCAAGATGGAAAATGCCTCTTCAATTCAGAGGCACGCGTTATGGATGACTGGACAGCAGAGCTCGCAGAAAAGTTCAAAGGCTTTGATGAAGGCAAACAAATAGCTGACGAAAAGAGCGCCATCATGTCGCTCTATTGGTATCAGGAAAGATACAACCCGTCAAGCAGAATTTTTGAAGTCCAGCACTAGCATGGATATGGACACATCTATTTCAACCACCAGAGATAGCAACTGCTCGATTCACTTGGCATGCAATCACTAAATATCATGTTGTATATGGGAAATTACCCTGTGTGATGTGGTTTGCCGGTAAACGCAGTAGGTTTAGGCTTACTGTCTTGCAGACAAATCACCAACACGGGGCCTTACTACATATCCCTTTCCTGTTTGAATTGTGTTTCCAAAGTCAATATTCTCAAATATCTTATCGTGTTCCTGCCATGAGATCTTCGGACTACCGCACTCGCTCATCTATGATGCATTCCATGATTCCAACTGTCATTATATATGGCGGAACTCATAACAAGTGCGATTGGTGCAGCAGCGGCGTCGTCCTCATCTTCTCCCTCTTGCTCTCTTCCATGCCAGTGTTGCCTTAACACTCGCTGCAATGGTCTTCTGTGCATCTTCCTCTATGGCGCAGCCTTCAGGCTCGCGGCCAGGTTACATCTATGACAGGGCAGACATTATCAGCTCTGACTATGAGGCACGCATCGATCAGTATGTACGGCAGGTTGACGATGCAACCACAGCAGAGATTGTCATATACACAATCCCAAGCTTTGTAGGGCACGGCATCACAAAGGATGGGAGCGAAATCCAAGAACGGGACGCACTGGCAAACTATCTCTTTAACGAAATACCGCTCGATGGCATAAAGGGGATAGGCAAGAAGGGCAAGGACAATGGAGTCCTTGTCCTGCTCTCCCTCGAGCGGGATAGCGGCGGGGGTTCCATGCGGATTGAAGTCGGCAGGGGACTAGAAGGCAACATCACAGACGGGACAGCGGGGGAGATTCTGGATTCTTTTCTTGTCCCTGCAAGACAGGAATACGAATCTTCGGGCAACGCCACAGTCCTTGATGAGGCTTTTCTTGATACGGTTGTTTCACTTGGTGCAAGGACAGGCTACAAGAGCGATGACCCAAATTTCCAGCCGCCTCCGCTTTCGGGCTCTGAGCCGCTCGATGACATTGACGCATTCTTGGACTACGCCATGCCCGGCATCTTTGTCGCCTTCATTGCAATCATGATAGTGCTGTCGTTCATTGGCCGGCGACGGGGCAGGCGCGGATACCGCACTGGCTATGGGGGTTGGGGTGGCGGATCGGGCGGTGGCTTTGGCGGTGGTGGGGGTGGCGGAGGCGGAGGCGGCGGAGGAGGTTCTGGCGGCGGTGGCGCCGGAAGGTAATTCCACAATTATATATGGCAAGGTTAACACACACAACATAGGTTGGTTCGCAAGCTAGCCATTATTGGCGGGGTGGCAGCCGTCGCCGTCATCGCAATCGTGATAGGCGTACTTTATTCGATGTACTTTTCGGGATTCAATTCGGCTCAGTCAAAGGACGAAAACGTCAAGAGACTCGCTGCGGACATTGACGCTCAGCTCCAGCGCCGGTACGACCTTATTCCAAACTTGGTGGAATCAGTCAAGGGATACATGCAGTTTGAGTCTGAACTCCTGCAAAACGTCACCCGACTGAGGTCCGACTGGCAAAGGGCAGACACGGTCAACGAAAGAGTCGAAACCAGCAACCAGCTTGAATCAGCCCTGAGCAAAATCATAGTGATATATGAGGCCTATCCAAACATCAAATCTGATGCGCAGGTCACCCGCCTGATGGATGAACTGGCGGGCACCGAAAACAGGATAGCCGTCGCCAGAACCTACTACAATGATGGCGTCAGAGATTACAACACCCATCTCAGGACATTTCCAAACAACATGTTCAACGAGAGCGGATTTCTTGGCGCCAGCGCGTGGAATCTCCAGCCGTACCCACCATACCAGGCGACTGCTGGTGCCCAAGCGACCGTGCCGCAGGTGGATCTTACAACCTAGCTAGATAGATAAATAGTCCGTCAGCCAGCCAAACAGCCAGCCCGTAAGCCCTCTACTAGAGAAAGCCTGAGGACTGTAACAGATCGCTGTCCCGTGTCCACCTTCTTCCAATGTCCGTCCTGTAAAACATGTTGGGTATCATGATGTTTGACACCCTTGCATACGCCTGGTTCCTCGCATCCTCCATTGTAGGTCCGGAGCCTGTCACTACGAGACAGTAACCTGACCTGCCGGCAACCCTCCAGTCGTTTTCGCTCCTCTTGACCTCGCCCAGGTGCACACCGTCAGTGTTGTTCTTCTTAAAGAGGATCGCTGCATCTTCAGAATACTTTTTGAATGTGCGCTCGTCGTTGAACGGAAAAGGAGGGAGGGCCACCACCACTCCCACCTGGAACCCCTTCTTTGTCCGAAGCTCAGAGACTTCGCCCCCTGCCATTGAATGGAGGAACTTGCCCCATTCACTTGTAACCCCTTCCATCTGGATTGATATTGTCGGATAGCCAAACCTAGAGGTAAATTCCAGCGGATATATCGTCTTGCTGTTTGCTATGCAGTTGATGTCGATGTATCCGCAGTACCTTGCCTCGACAAGCCTGTCCTTCATCTTTGCCAGCGTCATGTCAAAGATCCTGTTCCGCTGCGACCATAGCATAGCCGTATTTCCACACCAACAGGCCTTTCCATTCCGGCGGACATACATGATGTGGTTCTTTACAGTCGCGCAGTATACCGACCCGTCATACTCCGCAGCCATGATGTCACCGGGACCAACAGCAACAACTACTGCCGCTGCTGCCGATGTTGTTCTAGTAATAGTAGACTGCACCAGCAGGCCGCCTGCATTCTGCGCAGCTATTGCCAAGCCTGTACCGGGCTTGTCCGTCCTTATCCGAGTACCTGGCTGCAAGTCCCGGGCCTTGACAAACGCAAACCCATTGGCTCCCGGCAATGATGCATACATGTTGTGATCCAAGGTCACGGCGAGGTCAAGTTCGCGATTTTCTATCCTCACGAGCCTTTTGTGGTGGCCAAAGCAGACTAGTGCCTGAGGCCTGTTATACTCGACCGAATCAGTTGCAGCATTTAGCGTGCACAGCCTGTCCGAATAGCCTACATCCTTGAAGAGCTTCCATCCGCCGTCCGTCAATACTTCGGTCTGGTCATCATAGCATCCCATTTCGCCAGTACTAGGCCCTATGTCTCCGGGAAAAAGCCTCTTGTGCTCAAAGTTTATGTTAATTGGCGTGACAAAGTCCTTGCCGTTAAAGAACGCTCCTACGCCAACTTCAACGCCGGACGCATACTTTTGTATCTGAAAGATGCGGATCTTGTTGGACCAGTTCTTCTTGTAATGTGCCAGTACGTCGATAACGTCATTGCCGTCCTCCTCCTGCCCGACAAATAGGAGTTCTTTTTCGTTCTGCGCCCTCCCGCTGGGCTTTATGACGTATCTCTGCGGGTTTGCCTGGACAAATTTTATGGCTTCGTCAAAGTCTGAAAAATTCCAGTTGGGCAGAACAGACACTCCAGCCTTCTCAAGTTCCTGCTGTCCGAACTCCCGCTCGTTTTCCAGCCTGTCAGTATAGGAACTTCCGCCGATCACCCTCTTGCCTTCTGACCTGAGCTTGTCAGCGACCTTGCCAAATCCAATGTCGTCAAAGACGACTACTTCGGCCCAGTCAACAAGCGTATCCCATGCACTGACTTTTTCCACGAACCCGTCGCCAACATCTTTTTCAGTTTCGCTCTGTACGAAAAATTTAACTTCGTTATTTTCCTGCAGCGCCCTGTACGCCAAGTCAAGGCTCAGTCCTTCTGGAGAAACAAAGAGAAACCTCATACCATCACATCATGTATAGTTGTTGTTGTAGTTGTTTTTGGTAAGCTGCGAGATCGCAATGCGACTTGATCAACAAAGTTGAAGTTAATAACATTTACACTCATTTTCATGCAGCGGAGAAAGTAGATGCGCGCCGGTAGAAAAGACATGGCGAGCGAGCGCGCGCACACACGAACTTGTTGCGCCGCTCCAGTGGGACTGTGTGTACGAAGAAACGACTGCTCTTGATGGTCGCTGTCTGTTATGATCACTACATACACACGAGTTTATCGCCGGGAATTCCTCTCAACAGCATATCCGATTTGCCAGGAATGGAAATGGGGGGCGGGACGACATCAAAATAGTGGCAAGAATGCTCGCGGGCGCCAGCGCAATAGCGGCTGCGGCAGGAATGGGAATCTATTTTATCCCTGCAATTCTGGGAGATGCTTCAACACCCTCTATTGAAAGGATCATACCCTGGGTACTAGCTATTGTGGCCGGATCCCTGGCAGCACTGGTAATTCTCCTGACAAAGCTTGTCATATCGCCTCTAAAGCAAATCACGGAGGCAGTCAAGGTTCTGGCAAAGGGTAATTTCCGGGAAAAGGTCTACGCAGGCAAGATAACAAAGTCTGCAGTCAGGAATGCAAGCGAGCTTGACAAGGCAATCCTGATGCTTGAGCTGCTGAGGAGAAAAGTGCTTGAGGGCAAGAAAAACCTGAGCGAGACCATGAAGCAAAAGGCGGTAGATCTTCAGAGGATAAATGACGAACTTTCAGAAAGCGAGCAGGTGCTCAGGAAGGCCAATTCGCAATTAGAAGTGCAGGCCGAGGAATTCAAGCGCATGAATGAGGAACTATCGCTCAAAAACGAAGAGCTGTCGCAAAAGAATGCAAAGCTCAAGGAGCTCGACCGGATGAAAGACGATTTCATTTCAGTGGCCGCACAGGAGCTGTGCGTTCCCTTGGAGCCCATCCTCGACTCAGTCGATCGCCTTGAGCAGGGCACAATTGCCGACGAAGAAGCATGGAAGGCAATAATTTCCGGCTCTCGGCGCTTGGTGGGCGTGGCCAACAGCATCCTGGATGTGGGCAGGATAGAGGGAGGCACATTTGATTACAAGATGGGTCCCGTGAGTATGAAAAAGCTGCTGGAGGAAGTGTCTGTATCAATTCCAAGCCAGAAGGGCAAGTCCGGCGCTGCAAAACTTCACATCGACATGGACCCTGGCGGCGACATAATGATGACAGGGGACAAGAACCGGCTCATCCAGGCAATATCAACGATCATAAACAATTCTGCAAGCCATGCCAAACACGGTTCTGCAGTTAAGGTTCAGGTAAGGGCGAATCACAATGATGAGTCCGTCAGGATCAGCGTGACGGACGATGGCCCCGCCTTTCCAGCGGATCTGCTTCCCATTCTATTTGACAAGTATGCCGCCAGAATGCAGGAAAATGAGAGGGGGACAGGGCTTGGCCTCTATATTGCCAAAACGATAATTGAGGCTCATGCCGGCAAAATCTCTGTCGAGAATAATCCTTCTGACAAGGGCGTGACGTTTACCATCATGCTGCCAACCAGCGTCAGAAAGGAAGTTTCACAGATGGCACAAGCATAAGCGTGACCAAAAATCAGCCGCCGGCCTTGGCAAAGTCCCATGCCGAGAAGAACCTTGGAGTAATTTCAACGATCACCTCATCTCCCTTTCTGGCGCTGTCTGACAGCCTCTTGGCCAG
>DATEIL010000209.1:0-3020 GCA_035279085.1 Nitrososphaera sp. | reverse complement strand
GGCCATACCCATCAGCGTACCCGGAAGGCTCTTGTCGCAGCCGGCGATTCCTGCTACACCATCGTATTTGTGGGCCCTTACCATAAGCTCGATTGAATCGGCAATGACTTCCCTGCTAACAAGTGAAGCTTTCATTCCTTCATGGCCCATCGAGATAACGTCAGAAACTGAAATTGCAGTAAACTCCCTTGGCGTACAACCTACTTCTTTTGCGCCACGCTTTGCGCTCTGTGCCAGCTGGCCTAGATGCATATTACACGGAGTGGCTTCGTTGCAAGTCGAGCATACTGCCACTATGGGCCTATCAAGGTCTTCATCATTCAAGCCCATTGCTTTGTACATCGCCCTGTGCGGGGCTCTAGAAGGACCTTCGATAGTTTCCCTGCTATCTAGTTTCACAATGAAGGATGTTTCCTATTTGATATTAAGATTGGTAGTGGTGATGGTAGTAGTAGTCGCGGCCGATGCCGCATTGTCCAGCATTGCAAAGTCTCTTAAACAGTTTAGCCTTGCCTCTGAAAACAGTTTTGGGCTCAAAAATACAATTGGATTAAAATGCCATAGTGTCCAATTGACAGCATTGCGGGAGAAACGGGCCATGTCGCCAAGACACAAGAACGCGAATAAGAATAATCGTGATGATCGCAGGTCTGAAAGATCAGATCTGGTGAAAGAGGCAGCGGCTACAATCTCGCTTTCAAAGTTCCATGATATATCCCATTTGATTAGTCAAGATATGCCAGTTTATCCTGGCGAGCCCGAACCTGAATTTCATCCAATTTTGTCAATAGGGAAAGACAAGGTAAATGTCACCAGACTTGAAATGGGTTCACATACAGGCACTCACGTTGACGCCCCAAAACACTTCATATCTGCCGCAAGTGCCATCAATGACATTCCGCTCCAAAAATTCATAGGAGAATGCAGTGTTGTTGATATGTCGGCCAAGGCCATTGGACATGGGATTACAGACTCGGATCTAGAGAGATACGCTGCAATGATGCGACAGGCAGCCACAGATATATTGCTAATTTATACGGGGACAAGCGATCAATGGGGCAAAAATGAAGATATCCGAACTAACTTTTCCTATTTAGAACCTTCTGCAGCCCAATGGCTGGTTGACCATGACATAAAGTGTGTAGGTATTGATTCCTTTAGCATGGAGAAGTATGGATTCCAGAGGGGGTTAACCCATGAGATACTACTATCTAATGGCGTCGCAATAATCGAAGGCATTAGCTCAAAATTAAAAGAGTTTGTTGGAAAGAAGATGTTTCTTGTATGTCTTCCCTTGCCCTTGAAATGCATGGATGGTTCGCCCGTTAGACCTGTCTTGTTTGACGTGCTATGAGATCTAGTTTTTGGTAAAAATAGATGGTTTAACTGTCGTTTTCGAGGTCGTATTCAACGACCAACGGCGGGATAAGAATTCAGCCACTCGCTTGCAACTATTTTGTCACAGTTTGCGCGGCGGCTGCCAAAGAGAGATGTTAGCTGGTAATATCGTGAAAGAACAAAACCGTGATGTTAACTTGGTTGCCAGGGCTTCGTCGTTTTCCCTTTCTCGATGTCGCTAACGACCCACCACCAAAGAGTTACCATTGCGATCCTTTTCAATGTTGTCTTGATGCACGGGAAAAAGCGACTACACTCTCAGAATGAAGTCATCCTGTTTCTGAAATGTAACGCTTAAGTCGATTAGAGATGTACACAGGTTGATATGTCGAAAAGCAGGAATTCTTCTGCAGAAGGCGCTAGAGAAACACCACCAGCAGACAAGCAAGAGATCATCAATGGATTAAATGAAGACCTTGCAAGGGAGTACAAGGCAATTATTCAGTATGTAGTGTTTAGCTCTACATTGAAAGGTGCAGAATATGGCGACATTGCAGAGCAATTGAAAGCCCACGCTTCCCAGGAACTATCTCATGCACTGGAAGTTGCCAGGCAAATTGACTATCTGGGCGGGCATCCAACGATGAAAGCCAAAGAAGCTGAATTTTCTGATGATTCAAAAGCAATGCTCGAAATTGACTTGAGCTCAGAGAAGGAAACAGTGAAGAGCTATACTGAAAGAATCCGTCAGGCAGAGCGCGCAGGAGAATTTGCGTTGTCAGAAAAGTTAAGAGAAATCATCGCGCAGGAACAGGATCATGAAATAGACCTAAAAGATGCTCTCGGGTTGCGATGAGGTGCAACCGGGCCAAGCCGAGCTGGCCCGCGATGCATGTGTGCAATTTTGGAACTTGCAGCCACATAGTATAGGGTTCCATGACAAGAATGGCCTGCAAAAAAACCTTGCAATCCAGCCAGAAAAGTAATGTGTTGCCAATTCTTGGTCTTTATGAAAATCGGTGGGCGGTGTTGCCGGCTCAAAGCACCTTACGAACAATGGTGAGGAAATTGACATCTCAATTCTCAATGCCTGTTTTATCTCCACTAAAAGCTTGGAATAACGCACGTCGCGTATGTATCGGGCAAGGAAGAGGCCACGTTACACTTGGATTGATCGAAAACGTGACCACTAAATGCCGAACGCAGATGTACAAGACTGGTTGAAGTAGCAGCTGAAATTTTGATCTAACTACGAAAAATCGAAATTTCTAACCATACTGAAGGATGTCAGCATAAAACCAAAATAGCATGAAATCACTGCTGTGTTCAAGTGACAAGATACCTTATTGCTTCCGTATCCCTTTTCTGTCTCGGAGGCTTGCTTCTGGTTGTTGGCCTGCCCTATACTGTTGCGCATCCTTGGGCCGGCCGAGGATTCAATTACGGCGGCTGTGCCTTTATGGACGAGCGAGGTCGCGCGGTCAATACCTGTGATCCTGCTTATGCTCAGATCACAACCTTTGGAATAATATCGTCCTTGGTGGGCGCACTGATGTTCATAGCACACCTCGCAACCAAGAGGGAGCGCATCGCGAACACTTCCTAGCTGCCAGTTACCTAGCGACAATTCTTGTCCTCCTGATCACCAAACGGAAGTTAGATGGAATCGAGGATATATCCGA
>DATEIL010000208.1:0-3894 GCA_035279085.1 Nitrososphaera sp. | reverse complement strand
CAACGCTCATTGGACTCGACGATACGGACGCAAGGGGAAAGGTGCTGGAACCTGCACAAAAGATGAATATTCAGAGGCTCAGGACATGGAACAACAGGTCGCAGCTGAACGACTCTATTTCAAGAAATCTGGAGAAGGCGCTGAAGTTCCTCAACAATTTTGGAGACAAGCTATACCTCAGCCAGGCGGTAATGGAGAGCGCCGCGTATATCTATAGAAAGGCAGCCATCAAAAAGCTGGCCAAGGGTCGCTCCACTCTCGGGCTCGTCGGGGCTTCATTGTATGCTGCCTGCAGGGAGACTTCTACTCCAAAAACCATAGCAGATGTTGCAAATACCTGCAACCTGTCAAGCAAAGATGTCATGGCGCACTACAAGATCCTGCTCAGGGAACTGTCTCTTCAGATGCCGGTTCTCCACGGTCCCGATTATGTTACTCTGCTGTCAAATCGGCTGAACCTAAATGAGAGGACAAAGCGAGAAGCACTCCGCATCTATTCAATAGTCCAGCAGAACAGGATTTCCCTTGGCAAAAACCCCAGGGCGCTGGCAGGCGCCGTCATTTATTTGGCATCGCAGAATTGCAACGAATTCCTGAGGCAGGTAGAAATTTGTCAGATAGCCGACATATCTACCGTCTCCCTCCGGAAGAGATGCAAAGAAATCAAGGCTACCGTGGATATCTGATAAAGCGCACAAGATCTTTTGCATCGGCGAGATCCTTAATGGCAGGCCAGGAGACAGAAAGGAACGCGGCATCGAACTTGGGATATGGTTCCCTGCTGCTAAAGAGCGTCAGGACACGGCCTTCATGGTCAATCCGGTAGCCTTTACATGGTTCATGTCCCCTTATCACGCATCTTGTCCCGGTGGCTTTGAGCCATCTCTGAGTGATCTCTTGGCCAAAATGACGGCCGATACCCCGCCGCGAGGTTTCCCAGCCGGACAGTGAGTCGACCTGCCGAGGATCGTTCCACAATATTTCCTCCAAAATGCTGTTGTGTAAGTGATCCCGCTGGGCCCTGGCGCACAGCGTATTGTAGTCCTGCAATACTGTCTCTACTTCAGTAGGCAGCCCCCCGTGGACCATCAGAAACGCGGAATCCACAGTGACCATGACAGCCAGCTCTTTGAACAGCGCCAGCGCCTTCCTGTAAGCTGTACGGCCATCCGACTCGCCGAAACGTTCGACAAGCTGGAATGGAAAATCGTGCGAAGAAAAAGGAAATTCAGACGGCGCCTCGTGGTTGCCCCGCATTAGGACAACGGACTCGGGATATTCGGCTTTGAGCCTGCAGACTGCATACAAGACACCTACAGAATTGCTGCCCCTGTCAACATAGTCGCCGAGAAACACCATCTTGTTCTTTGCATTGGACAGAAACTCTTCGTAGTGGACTTCGTTGAGTATGGCCTCCAGGCACCCATAGTCTCCATGGAGATCGCTTATGACAGCCAAGCCATCCAGTTCGGGAATTTCGCACAGCGAGCCCGATACACTACTGCCACCACCATCAGGAATAACCCCGGTGGCTTTTTGCGCCGAAATAGCACTTGTCGCGCCATCAAGAGCCGACATCAGCTCTGCAAAACCCGGATTGGCCCAGTCCTGAGGGGGTTTTTCCGGCAATATGTGTAAGGCACGGTCCAGGTGAATTAAATCCTTTTCAAGAGCGGATAATCTTTTGATTAATTCTCCGGAGGAGTGTACCTGAAATGCAGATAAACCGCTGAAGCCGATCTCTCCAGATGAAGGCAAATGTATTAGTGACGGCTGCCGGAAGCATTGTCGCGCAAGGGATAATAAAATCCCTGAAACTGGCGAACGACAAAAACAACAGCAGCCACAGGGGGGACGGAATCCATTACAACATTATTTCTGCAGACATGAATCCGATGGCAGCAGGTCTCTATAGAAGCCATTCTGGAATTATCATACCTCCGTCCACATCCCCGGATTATATTGACGCAGTAGCGCGGGCTTGCCAGAAAATGCGAGTCGATGCCGTCTTTTGTGGCTCCGATGACGAACTTTTCATCTTGGCCAATGGCCGCAGGCAGATTCACGAGGAGGCAGGGGCAGAGGTGATGGTTGGTGATGACAGGGCGCTGTCGATAGCAAGGGACAAGTGGAAGACGTACGAGTATTGCATTGCAAACAGACTCCCATGCGCACCATCGTGCATGCCCGAAGACAGCGACGGCCTAGTGCACGAATATGGGTTTCCCGTCATCGTCAAGCCCAGACAGGGCTACGGCTCTCTTCACACATACCTAGTTTCTGATCAGGCGGGACTGAATCATGCCATCTCTTCCATTACCCGCGTAGGCTGGCATCCCATAGTCCAGAAATACATTCCCGGCGATCTTGAATTCACGTCCGGGGTAACTATCGACAGGACTGCAAGATACGTAATGTCATCAATATCGATGCGCAAGATACTCAAAAACGGCCAGACCCACAAGGCGTTTATCGACGACTATCAGTCAGTCAGAAAATCGGCCGAGGAAGCATCACTGAAGCTCGGCACCTTTGGCGCAGTCAACGTCCAAGCCAAGATCGGAAAAGAAGGCGAAATGCCACAGATTTTTGAGATAAATCCCAGATTCTCGGCCACATGTCCAATGCGCGCCGTGGCCGGTATTAACGAGCCGGACATTGTTTTTCGCAACTCGGTGATGGGCGAGGACATCAAGGTCTCTTCATACGACAGGCTCTTCTGTGCCAGATACCATAACGAGGTGTACGTCCCGCTCCGTGCTTACGAGCAGGCGGTCAAGGCGCAGCCTGACTCGGATTTCATAATAAAGGACACGGGCTCATTTATCGCAGATTACTTCTAGATAGATCTTTCTTTTTCTTTTTCTTTCTCTCACACATACCGCGAGAAAAGCCTGCTGCCAGCTTCTCTTATTGTGGCTGCCATAACCACACTTGATGCAAGCGCAGCTACGACAGTGCCGCCAAGGTAGGCGAGCACTATATTTTCGAAGCCATATCCAGCCATAAAGATCCCGCCTGCAACCACAACAGCTGCTGAAATTGAGCCAATGATCGCAAGTTCTTTCAGTCTCCCAAGAAATATCATGTACAGGCTATTGGCTCCAAAGACTGAAAGAAGCACGGCGCCGGCTGAAGCGAACAGCAGGATCCGGGCACTTGCCTCTGTACCTCCCAGGATGCTCATGAGTTCAGGCGCCATGAAATTGACGGCGGTGGCGACTGCAGCCGACGCCAGCAGTGAAGCTAACAGGACCCGCACGTAGCTCTGCTTCAGGAACCTGTCTATCTTGTGCTTTTCCATGACTTTCAGGTTAAGCGCCCTGTTATGGACAAGAATGTAGATGGGTGAAGCCAGCACGTACTGCACGAATATTGCAGGCAGCATTACGATTAACGCAAGGTCAGCACCTATGTGATATACGGAATTGAACGAGATGGGCAGCACCGTGCCACTTGCCGTGACAGCATGGACAGGGTTGAAGATCCATGAAATGATTCGGTCTGCAAAGAGTATTGCGAAATAAGAGGTTCCGTATACAAAGTATGGCATGCATTCCCATAGCTGTATCCCAAATCGCGATGTTATTGTGTTGTCATTGACCGTGAGCGGACTGTAGAAATGGGGCGCTCCGCTGGCAACTATGGATGCAGAGCTCTGCCCCATTATCTTGTAGTGATGGTAGACTGCAAAGCCTGACAGCACTGCGAAGGCAGATCCCAGCGCGGCAAAATAGCGTGTAGTCATGTCTGGTACGCCGGGCGACAGCGCAAAGAATACTATTGCAAGGGCCACAAACGCCAGGGCATAGGCCAGTGTGAGATGTAGCAGTTTCTTGAGAACATACATTATGACAAAGCTCAGTCGATGCAATGCGACGCTTGTCATGCTAA